>NZ_CP055153.1:6000000-6300000 GCF_014075995.1 Adhaeribacter radiodurans
TATAGATTAGGTTCAACCGTTGCGACTGGTACAGTCGCAACGGTTGAACCGATAAACAACAAATCAACTGTATCTTCTAAGGTTAGACGCAAATCACTAAACACTTTTACTTCTTCAAAAAGCGGTTTTTTAAGATTTTCTCCATCACCAGTTCTCTTAAATTACGCGAAACAGGAACGGTAAACTGCTGAATGCCCAAGGTATTGCCCTCGATGGTTTTAATTTTATCGATGTTCACTACAAAAGATTTATGGGTTTGCAGGAAGTTACTGGGCGGTAGATTTTCCAGCAGGTGTTTAAGAGTGGTATGAGTAATTATTTTGGAAGTAGAAGTTTGAATAATTACGTAGTTTTCCAGGGCTTCCAGGTAGAGAATATCTTGGAAAAAAACTTTCTCCAGCTTGTTATTACTTTTTACAAAAATAAAATCAACAGCTGGAGCTTTGGCATTTAGAAATAAGTCGTGCGCTTTATTAACGGCTTTCAGGAACCGTTCGAAAGAAATGGGCTTAAGCAGGTAATCGACTATATTTAAGTCGTAGCCTTTAAGGGCGTACTGTTCGTAGGCGGTGGTAAAAATTACTTTGGGCGGCTGGGGTAGGTTTTGCAACAACTCAATACCTGATAAGTAAGGCATTTCAATGTCGAGGAATACCAAATCTACCTCGTTACTTTTTAGTAAATTATTTAGTTCAATGGCACTGCTACACACACCAATTAACTCTAAAAAGTCTATTTTATCTACGTAGCCCTGTAAGCCTTTGCGGGCCATGGGTTCATCGTCGGTAATAACGCAACGTATTTTCATATGGTAAGCGCCAGGGTAGCCTGATAACTTTCGGTATTTTTTTCCAGTTGTAAACAGTGGGCGTTGGGGTACAGCATATTTAAGCGGCGCCGTAAATTTTCTAAACCAATGCCGCCATCCTTATTCGTTCTAACCGTATTCGCCGGAATGGCATTTTCTACCCGGAACAAAAGCTTATGATCTTGCCACTTTGCGGTTATCTTTATCCAGTAATTTCCGCCTACATATTTAAAAGCGTTTTCTATTAAGGGCAACAACAACATCGGGTAAATAGGCTGTTCTTTTAACTGCCACTCAAAACAAACTTCCAGTTGCAAATGCTCATTCATTCTAGCTTTTTGTAAATCGATGTAAGTTTGCAGATAGCCTAGCTCGCGGCCAATAGGCACGGTCTGGTTTTGGCCGTACAATTGGTAACGCAGCAATTCCGAAAACTTCTCTACTGTTTTTTTAGCGGCTTCTACGTCTTCATCCATCTGAAAATAAATGGTATTAAGGGCATTAAACAAGAAATGCGGATGGTATTGAGCTTTTAAAAATTTAAGCTCGGTCTGAAGCTGGTCTTTTTCAATTTGTTCTAGTTTTACTCTTTGCTGAATAAAAGCTTGCAAATACCGGTTGCCTCGCACAATGGCAAAATACAACAACAAATACAAACCCGGAATAATGTTACCAATTACCACATCCTGAATCTGCAAGCCATCGTCGGTTACGGCCATAAAAGGTATCAGGAACAGATTTAACAGAATCAGACAAGCAATAAACACCGTGGCAAATTCTTTTAAAATAACTTTGGGATTTATGGTTCGGGTGGTATCTGAACTAAACTTCTGAATAAGGTAGTTGAGCTGAAATTGCATGATATAACCAAAGCCCACCACAAAAACTATTTCAATAACGTTGGTTTGCCAGGGCCGTTCCCAGAACTTCTCGCCCGCCACGGTGTCGTTCACCAGCCGGATATTGGCATAAATAAGCAAGCCAAACAAAGCCGGAAAGAAATAGTTAAAATTTTTGTTCATGCTGCTTAAACAGAATAGATGCTTGGGGTTAGTTGTTCAGTGGCAGTTGTTTCATTTTTATCAATCCTTGCTAATAAGTCTTTGCTGGCCTTTTTGGGTTTCATGCCGAATAAAAACCGGGTTAAGGCAAATTCTTTTATCAGCAAATGGTACAACAGCATGGACACCGCGAAAGATACCGATACCGTAAAAAGATACTTCATTAAAATAGTATCAGACGTTTGCACCACATAATATACAATAATAACAATTACCGTTTGGTGCAGAATGTAAAAAGGATAAACTGCCTGGTTGATATAGTTTATAGCCGGGTGAAATTTATTTAAATAACGTTTGCCGTAACCAATGGCCGCAAATACCCAAAGCCAGGCATTCAGCGGAAAAATAGCCAGGTAAACATAAGTCCGCCAGTCATTCCTATAATCCGGCAGTAAATTAAACGGTTCAATGTCGTTCCAGCGGAAGTAATTTAAAAGTAAAATTGCTAAAAAAGCCAGGGTTAAAGAAAATTGGCGGTTCCGTTCCAGGCTATCCATTAAAGCCGGACTAGCAATGCAAAAGTATCCGGCGAGCAAGAAACACAACCAATACAAAAAGAAACAATAATCATGAAATAAGTCGTTGGTTTGATCGTATTTTAAAACCATGCTGGTAAATAGTATTACTCCCGGCAGCATTAATGCGTAAATTCTTTTGCCCATGGCTAATGCACTTACTTTTTGCAAAAAAATTTTCCCGGGTTCTTGTTTCAGCCATACGAAAAGTGGAGCGAACAATATATCGTACACAAACAAATAGGCAATAAACCACAGGTGGTGCCAGCTGAAATTACCTTTGGGGTAAGGCTCAAAATTGAAAATAGAAGGATAAAAATCTAAAAAATTACCTTGGAAGCCTTGGGTGAGCCGTTCCAAGTAAACTTGCGGGGGAACAATTACTAAAATACTAAACAACAAGGGAATAAATAACCGTCTCAAGCGCAATAGTACAAAATCGCTGCCCGTCCGGTTTTTCATCATAAAAAAAGTAACGGTACCCGAAATAAAAAACAACAACGGCATCCTAAATCGACTTAGCCAAAAATTAAATTCCAGCAGTAGATTACTCGTTTCTTTGTTTTTAATGTGCCAGACTTCTTCGGGCACAAAAGGCATGGCCGAGTGAAAAAACAGCACGCCTACAATGGCCATAATGCGTAACCAGTCGAGGTAAGATTGGCGGGAGTAATTTGTTTCCATAGTTTCTGTTTCCGGTAATAATGCGCTGGAAACTTCTGCCGCTCAACTTTTTTTGACGAATGGTGAGATTGCAGTGGTAAGTGGTATTTTTTGGATTGTTTCTGGCCTAAGGCATTCTTTTATCTTCTGTTTCACTTTGGAGCTTTCTACAACTTTCTTTAAATGAATAGAGCCAATGAGGAGAATGCCCCCTTCGGTGGGGATTGGGGAAGGACAATACATTATTTGAATAATTTTCTGCGATTACTTGGAGCCTTTCTAAGTCTCCAGGTACTTGGGCTAACTTAGTTGAAAAGGCTAAAATTGCCTTATAGTCGGCAGGTCTCGTTAGGCTCACTCCGTTGCGCCATGCCTTCTTCCTGAGCACCGGAACGCTAAAAGGCCTCCACAGCTAAACTGGTGTTACTTTACTAAATAACGAGCGTTCGAGATAAGGAAAGAACATCTATGGAAAGAAGCTATTCTACTTTATCTTATTTTGGGCCTCTAACTAATACCCAATCTACTAAATTAACTGCCATAAGGGCTACGTCTTAAACTTGGTAGGTTTAATAAACAGTATTATCGAAAACTTGCCAGAACTATAGCCTGATAGTAGCTACTTAATTTTCTTTAGTCATCCTGAAAGGAACTAACCAGAGGAAAAAAGAACGGATCATGGGTGAAAAAGGAGATTACCCAATCATTTGCCCTATTAATATTGGTTGCTCTTTTTTCCGGCTTGGTGCTTTAGCACTAATGCTGTCTTTAAACTCCAGCCGAACGGAATTATTTTCGAAATTACAGGTGATGGTTTCGGAGTGAGGCGTTTGGTTGAAGACCCAGGTCATAGTAAAAGTGTCCGGGGAAGTCCAGGTGCCGAAGGCTGCTATTTTTTCTTTGGGCACAGGTTCTTTTTTCTCCATCGCCACAAACGAAGGTGGATTTCCGGGAACCCGGGTTTCGCCTTGCACCCAGTTGTTTAAGCCGCACACAATCCGGTACGTTTCTTTGTTATCTTTTAACTCTACGGTGCAGGCATTTTTTGCGAAAGAAAAAGCTACCGTTTCTATGTGTAATGGATTATCCTGCAACCGGAACGTTTTACCCGAAATACTGGCAATTAAGGGCGAAGTAGCGCTGGTCTTAGCGGGTAATAAAGTAAGCGAAGCTAATTTTTGCTTTAATTCTGTTTGTGCTTTTTTATCTGGGAGTAAGGCCGAAGGCTTTAAATTAGGAAAAATTATATCCCATACTTGCGTCAAAATGGCCTGCATGTCGTGGGTTTCGCTGGTAATGGCTATTATAGTGTTTTGCTCCGGCATTACTAAACAATACTGGCCCATAGCGCCGTCGCCACGGTAATTGCCGTGCTGGCTACGCCAGAACTGATAGCCATACCCTTGGTTCCAGTCAGTAGCCGGAGTAGTACTGGCGGCATTTGGTACCTGGTAAGCAGTGGCTTCTTCTACCCAGGCAGCCGGTAAAATTTGCTTTCCGTTCCATTTACCTTTTTGCAGGTAAAGCTGTCCGAATTTAGCAATATCTTCGGTGCGCACCCGTAAGCCAAAACCACCCGTATTTATACCATCCGGACTATTCTCCCAGTCAGCGCCTTCAATGCCCAGGGGTTTAAATAAACGCGGTGTTAAGTAATCCAACACTGTTTGGCCGGTTACTTTTTGCAAAATAGCCGATAACATATAGGTAGCCCCGGTATTATACAAGAAATGGGTTCCCGGCTCCCGCTCTACCGGCAACGACAAAAATTTACGCGCCCAATCACCCGATTTTTCCTTTAACAAAGGCGGTATAGTATCCTGCTCGTGGCCGGTGGTCATGGTAAGTAAGTCTTTTATGCGCATGGCCGCTAGATTGGGGCTAACAGTTGCAGGTTTGTCGTCGGAAAAAAAAGAAATTACCTTGTCGGTTACTTTTAATTTACCTTCGGCCACAGCCAGGCCAATTGCCGTGGAAGTAAAGCTTTTACTTAACGAAAATAAGGTGTGTTTTAACTCCGGGGCGTACGGTGCCCACCAGCCTTCGGCCACTACCTGCCCGTTGCGCACTACCATTAGGCTGTGTAAACCCAGTTTTTTTTCTTCAACTGCCTTTATAAAAGCTAAAATATGCGCCGAAGAAAGGCCTTGTTGTTCCGGCGTGCTCCGGGGCAAACCGCCTGCTTTTAAGGTAGAAGCTATTAGTGGGCTGGGTACCCACGGAATAAAGCTAACGCCGACTGCTCCGGCACCTATTTGTTTTAAAAAATCTCTCCGGTTTACGAGCATAAAAGCTAAAATTAGGCTGGTTATAAATTCAGGTAAAAACAAGAAAAATCAGCAATACGGCCAATATAATAGCCAAACCGCAAACTCCGATTTTAACTAAGTAAGATGATATTTTAGAATGTAAAATCCAAATCAGGTTTACTAAATAGAAATAAGTAAGAGATATTTACTTATTCAATAGTCCAACTGATTTATGAATGGCAAGGGCGGTTACTAAGTGAAATTGACACTAGTTTGGCTGTAGAGGGCCTTCTAAGGTTCCGGTGCTTTAGCATTGTGAGGAACGAACAAAGGAAGCTTAGACCCGCCCGAAAGAGCAAAAAGAGGCCCGCCGGCCACGAGGCAAACTGGTTACTGTTCAAAGTGCATTAGCAACCCAGCCTGGAGACTTGAAAAGGCGCCAAAGACCAACTGTCAATACGTATTTTATTAAAAGATAAATTAAGAAGACAAAGACTTCCCCTATCTTCTCTTAAACATTTAACAATCAATCTCCTACAGTGCTAAAACTTACCGTAAACGTAGTGCCTTTATCTGGTTCACTGGCTACTTTTATTTCGCCACCTAAAGCTTCAATTTGCAGTTTAGTCAGATACAAGCCTAAACCTTTGGCATGCTCGTGGCGGTGAAACGTTTTGTACAAGCCAAAAAGCTTGCTCCCCATTCTATCTAAATCCATTCCCAAACCATTGTCGGTTACGGAGAGGAAAGTGCGGGCGTTTTCGAACCACGATTTTACCTGAATGTAAGGTTTCCGGCTAGGCGACCGGTATTTTAAAGCGTTCGACAGGAAGTTGTGCAAAATGCTTTCCGCGTAAATCTTAGGCAGGTAAATAAACGGTGCCTGCAAATCTATTTGGACCTCAGCCTGCGTTTGCTCGATAATAGCTGCTAAATTCTGCGTTTCTTTTAGAATAAGATCCGGCAAATATATTTCTTCCCACGGCAACTGGTTATCGATACGGGTTTTTAAAATAACGTTTAAATCATCGATGGTTTTGGCCATATTATCGCTTACCAGTTTAATCCGGTCCAGTACCATAGTAGCCATTTCCGGATTAGGTTCTTGCTGGTACACCTGGTGCAAGCCATTAATGTTATTTAATGGCGATTTTAGATTATGCGACATAATGAAAGCAAAATCTTCAAGTTGCGTATTTTTAGCCTGAAGCTTGCCGGCGGCATTAGTTAAGCCTTTATTTAAGCTTTCCAGTTCGGATGCCTGGTTTCTTAACTGAATAGCAATAATATCTTTTAGTAAAGTCTGCGTGATTTCTTGTTCGTTGAGCGACCAGGGCAAAGATTTTCCTTTAATTTCTTCTTCCCATTTCTCGAATGACTTCCGGGGATGCAAGCGCAAGTCGGCCCCCATTTTAGGTTGCTCCGGATTACCCGCCCAAACCCGGGTTTCTTTCATTTCGGGTTTATAAAACAATAAGTATTCTTTGTTATACCGCGATATTTCCAGAGCCAATAAACCACTTGCTACGTTTCGATAAGCAACGGCTTCCGGTAATCTTTTAGATAGTTCGCGTGTGCAAAACATGCGTTCTACTTCGTTAGCGGTGAGCCAATTAATTAAATGCAGCATCTGCTCTTCGGTGGGTACCTGGCCGAATGTGGTTAATTTGTTATCTAAAAATAAAGCAGCGCCGGTGCTTTCTGTAATAGTTAATAAGGTTAAATCTTTATGTAGTAATCCCGCCCGAATATCTTTACTCTGGTTTATTTGGTTAATGAGCAGTTCTTCATTGTGCCGGTACCGAGCCCATTGTTTTACATCCCGTTTTTCCTGAATTGATAAAATAACATTAGCAAACGTTTTCGTAATTAAATCGCCTACCTGCCGTTGCCAAACGTTTAGAAAAACCGGCTTTACGTTATGGCAGGAAATTAAGCCCCATAATTTTCCTTTTACCAAAATAGAAAACGAAATGGTAGCAGCTACCCCCATATTTTTCACGTATTCCAGATGAATTTCCGAAGGATTGCGCAACTCCGATAATAGAATATTAGTGGGAGCTCCGGTTACAGAATTATGATACGGGATAATTTCGGCCGCTTCGGCATGGACATCCGGAATTTGGCGGATATGTTTTTTTAGTAACAGTTCGCGGGCCGGAGCCGGAATATCACTGGCCGGAAAATGATGCCCCAAGTACGCCGGTAAAGAAGAATTATGCGCTTCGCCAATTACTTCGGAGTTCCATTCCGGATCAAACTGAATAACTTCTACCCGGTCGTAAGCCAGAACCTCGGCCATAGCTAAGGCTACTGCTTTCGCCACGTGGGTTAAGTCTTCCATTTGGTTTAGTTGTTGACTTAGTTGCGCCACCCGGTTGTTATGTCGTAACTGATCGTTATCTGGTTGGTTGTTATAGGGCTCGCATTCCAGAATAATTTTATCGCCGGAAAAGTGAAAGAAACCAAAAAAAGGCTGCCCTCGCCACGAGATAAGCTGCGGCTGTACAAACAATTCCTGATTTACTATTTCGGCAATAAAACAATACTCTTCGGCGGTAAGTAAGGATTGCAATGGTGCACTTATCACATCTTCCGGATCAAAGCCCGTAAATGTTGCCAGATTATCGCTAACCTGCTCTACCGCATGGGTAACTTTATCTATTACCAACAAAAAACCATGCGGTTGAATGCGGCCAATAATATGGATAGGTTCTTTATCGCAATTGGTAAGATCAACAAGGTAATTTTTGTAATTTTTCATGCGGCCGGATGGGTAGCCTTAAAGGAGTTATAGTTATGCTTTGAGAGAGTGGTATACGTTAGTTTTAATCTATTAAGCCATCCTTATTTGAATAAAAGCCATTATTTAAAAGGAAGTGAATAATTTTCTTATTAGAAAATTAATATTTTTACCAGTCGCAATGATTTCAATGCTTTTACCTTAGCAAGCTTGGAATAGAGAACTAACTGTTTATGCTATAATGGTGCTTAAGTTCTCGCCTACAAGCGGTTTAATAAGGTAAGCCGCCACAGAATAGTTTTTCGCTCTTTCTACATCATGCTGATTATGAGAAGAGGTTAATAAAACTATTTTTATAGGCAATTCGCTTAATCCGGAATGCTGCAAAGCTTCTAAAAACTCAAAGCCATCCATTACGGGCATTTTAATATCAAGAAATATTAAATCCGGATAGCTTTCGTGGTTACTAATGCTCTTTAACAATTCTAAGGCTTCTTCTCCATTGGAGGCCGTTAAAATTTGTTTACTGATTTTCTCTCGGGTCAATATCCTCTCCACCAGAAAACGGGCAACCGTATCATCATCTACTATTAAAACTTTATTCAGTTGCTCCATTTTATTAAACAAAAAAGAAATTAATTATATGCTCTTACGAGTAAGTTATACCCTAAGGTTTACCTAAATTTTTAATAATAGTTACGTTTGGCACCGTATAAACACTTAGAAAAATAACAAATACCCAAAATAGCACTGTAGTTATACTTAAGTATTTATATGAGGCCCGGTTTTGCTTTATGGTTAGCAAATAAAACAACCGAATTTGCAGTAAATTGTTGCTCCTCTACAACATTTTCTGTTTAAGAGCCGCTTCGCATAAATTTTAAGAATCCTTTAGAAGAATGGAAGTATTCCTCCGGCAAAATAATATATTGCGCACGCTGATAAATGACTGCTCGTTCTTAAACCTGGTAAATTAAATAAAGAAGAATTGCATTTATAAAACACTGCCTTTGTTAAACTGATTCTTTTAACGAAATTTATTAGTGCAGTAGGCTGCAAAATTATTTTGGATACCATTCCGTTAAAGCAAATTCATGAAAAAAACTTTATTACAAACTACTTACTTTTTAACTCTCTTAGCTGGCATTACCTGCTTATCGGCTTACAACTCCGAGGATTTGGATGCAAAAAAAATTAAAAGAACTACAGAACAAGCTAATTTAAAGTTGCCAACTGGCTTTAAGGCTACTGTTGTAGCCGATGACCTGGTAGCTGCCCGGCATTTGGTAGTAAGTAAGAGCGGCGATATTTACGTTAAATTGTCTAAACTGAAAGACGGCAAAGGTTTGTATCATTTGCGCGACACCAATAAGGACGGATTTTTGGACCAGCAAACCGGAATTGGTAATTACCCGGGCACCGGCATTGCGCTTAAAAATAATTATTTGTATTCGGCTTCTAATACAGGTGTGTACCGCTATCAACTTAACGCCAAAGAAGAAGTAATGCAGCCGGAACAACCCGAAGAAATTGTTAAAGGTTTGGTAGCCAAAACCCGCGATGTTTCTAAATCAATTGCGGTAGATAATAAAGGAAATTTATACGTTACAGTGGGTTCACCGGATGAAACCTGTCGCGATGACAGCGGCAAAGGGATAATGCCTTGTCCGCTACTAGATTCGGTAGGTGGCATCTGGCAGTTTAAAACAAACAAAAAGAACCAGAGCTACAGCGATGCCGTGCATTATGCCACCGGGTTAAAAAATGTAGTAGGCTTGGACTGGAATACCAGCACGAATTCTTTATTTGCGATGATGCACGGCCGCGGGCAATTCCACGATAAGTTTCCGCAATATTATACGCCGGAGCAATCGATGCAATTACCCGCCGAAACCATGTTTGAACTAAAAGCACCGGGAGCAGATGCGGGCTGGCCTTATGTTTACTACGACCACAAGCAAAAGAAGAAAATGCTTACCCCGGAATACGGTGGTGACGGCAAAAAAACGGGCGGCGAAAAAGCCCTGGATCCGGTAGTAGCTTTTCCGGCCCACCTGGGTCCTAATGGCTTGTTATTTTACACAGGCACTATGTTTCCGGCCCGGTATAAAAACGGCGCTTTTATAGCCTTTCACGGGAAATCAACGGAGTTACAGAAGGGGTATATGGTAGCCTTTGTACCTTTCAAAAACGGCAAACCATCCGGCGATTGGGAAATTTTTGCTGATAATTTTGCCGGGGTAGATTTAGTGCAGCCCACTGGTCCCATTCAACACCGTCCTTGTGGTTTGGCTCAAGGCCCGGATGGTGCTTTGTATGTGTCTGATGATTTAAAAGGCACGATTTACCGGATTACATACGCCGGCAAAAAGTAAATAAGAAAGCCGCCCATTGGGGCGGCTTTCTTATTTTAGAGGGAAATATATCTGATTAGTAGGGAGTGATCCTTTAATATTAAGTCCAGTATACTTTTAAAGAAGTTTTTTTCTGTTAATCCTTTTCAGGTTTCAGGTTATACGTATGCGAATAATTATCCTTAAAGCATTTGTACTTTTTCTTCTTTCAATCAACTTCTTAACTACGAATGCCCAATCCGGGAAAACGCGCAATAGCAGTAACCGGTCAGCATTGCCTTTACCGAGGCTAGTAACCGAGAACGGGAAACATACCTTACTGGTAGATGGCAAACCTTACCTGATTTTAGGTGCGCAAATGTGGAATTCCAGCGGGTGGCCTACTATTCTGGATAAAACCTGGCCTCAATTAAAAGAATTAAACTGCAACACTTTAGAAGTACCTATTTACTGGGAGCAGATAGAACCCGAACCCGGAAAATTTAATTTTACTAACCTGGATAAATTAATAAAAGATGCCCGGCGTGAAAATATTCGTTTAGTGTTGCTGTGGTTTGCTTCTTACAAAAACGGGCAATCGCAGTATACGCCCGCCTGGGTAAAAGAAAATCCGCAGGAATACCCGCGCATGCAGGATGCTACCGGCCGCCCAATTGCAGTTCTTTCCTCGCTTTCTACTAAAAACCGCGATGCCGATGCCCGCGCCTTTACCGCAGTTATGGCCCACATCCGGCAGATAGATGAAAATTACCGCACCGTAATCATGATGCAGCCGGAAAATGAACCGGGTTCGTTAGGTACCGACCGGGATTATTCACCAGAAGCCACTCAACTTTTTAAAGGCCCGGTGCCAGCGGCGTTAACTACCGCCCTGAAGAAACCAGTTGGTACCTGGGAGCAGGTTTTTGGGCCGGATGCCGCTGAAGCATTTTCGGCTTACAATATGGCAAGATACATTAACTACATCACGGAGGCTGGTAAAAAAGAATACTCTTTACCCATGTACGTGAACGCCTGGATTCGGGAAAACCGCTTTGGTCGAGCGGGTGAGCATCCTAGCGGCGGACCAACCTCTAACATGCTGGATATTTACAAAGCAGCCGCTCCCAGCATTGATTTGCTGGCCGTAGATATTTACCACCGCAATTACATGCAATTCCGCGACCTTTGCGAAAAGTACGGCAGGGCTGATAATGCTTTGTTTATTCCGGAAACCGGTCGGGGAATTACTTTCGCCCGTTTTCATTTTTATGCTTTTGGCGATTATAATGCCATTGGCGTCGCTCCTTACGGCATCGACCCTTTCCACGCCGACCCCAATGACAAACGCGATAAAGAAAAGCTCGATATTAAATTTGCGGGTATTGCGGCTAATTACCGCTTGCTTCGGCCGGCTATTCCTATCATTACTTCTTTACAAGGAACGGGCAAATTACAGGCCGCCGCCGAAGAAGATGGTTTAGGCGACGAATTGCTGCACTTTAGCCAGTATGATTTGCTGCTTACTTATGGTTTTCCTACTTACAAAACCGGCAATGAAATGACGGGCCGGGTACTCATAGGAGAGCTAAACCCTAACGAATTTATTTTAATGGGTTTCGATACTAAATTTCAGTTCCGCCCCAAATTAGGTTCGGGGTTTTCTACTGCGGAGTTTATTGCCGTGGAAGAAGGAACCTATGTAGACAGCGTTTGGCAGAAAATCCGGAATTGGAACGGCGACGAAGTGTATCATTCTACTTTAACGCCGGAAGGCGTTATTTTAAAAGTTAAATTAAAAGGCTTGCAATCGGATAAGTTTGATACTAAGCCAAATTTTGAACGGTAAACTTGAAAGTGGTTATCTTCGGAATGCAAGTTGAATTAATAACTGTTTTTCTATGAAGCCTTTTCCCGTCTCCAGGCGGCGGTGCTAACTTGTTTGATATTTCAAGTTTTGCCTCGTGGCAGGCAGGTCTCGTTCGGCTCTTTCAGGCGGTTTAGCGAACCTTGGCTCACTGCGTTGCGCCATGCTGCTCTGCAGCACCAGAACGCTAAAAGGCCCTCAACAGCCAAACTGATGTCCGTTACTATTAATTGCCTGGTTCTACTGGATAGAGATATTAGAAAAAGCCCTTACTATGGCGCGGATTTACTTCCGTGACTTGCCCCACAACTAATTCACTACTTTGTAAAGTACTTGTGTAAATTGTTCGTTCACCAACTGGCTAATTTTAAGAAGAAAGTCACAGGATATTTAACAAAGGCAAATTTGACAAACACAAAATGCGTTAGCTTTAACCCAGGATTACATGAGTCAGAATCGCATCAAGGCAAGGTAAATCAGGAGCTTTTATACATTTTTTTTAAAAATAAGTAGCCTGAAACACCAGCTAACAAGGAAGCAACCAATATAGAAAATTTAGCTTCGGCTTGCAGTTCGGGAGCGTCGAAAGATAATAGGGCCACAAAAATAGACATGGTAAAACCAATTCCGGCCAGCAAACCAGCTCCAAGCAACTGCACCCATTTTATATCCGGGGGCAAAGCGCTAATGCCGAGTTTAACCGAAAGCCAGGACAATAAAGTAATACCCAGCGGTTTTCCTATAACTAGTCCCAACACAATCCCCATACCTAAATTACTGGATAATCCTTCTAGCATGCCCGCTTCGAATCGGATGTTGGTGTTAGCCAAGGCAAATAAAGGCATAATTACAAAATTAACCGGGTTGGTTAAGGCATGCTCCAGTTTTTCTAACGGCGATTCGGTAGCATCGGGGGTAGTAGGTAGCGTTACGGCAGTGAGCACCCCGGCAATAGTAGCATGCACCCCGGAGTGGTGCACAAAATACCACATAAATAGCCCGGGTATCAGGTAAAGAAATATATTTTTAACGCCTAAGCGGTTAAAGAGCAGTAACAGTGCAAAAACTCCGGCCGCATACAGTAAGTACACCGGGTGCATTTCTGTGGAATAGAAAAAAGCAATTACCAGAATCGCACCCAGATCATCTACAATAGCCAGAGCCGTTAAAAATACTTTTAACGATAAAGGCACGCGGTTACCCAACAACGAAAGTATGCCAATGGCAAAGGCAATGTCGGTAGCCATTGGTATACCCCAACCTTTGGCGGTAAGCGTACCGCCGTTAAGTAAAGCATAAATGGCTGCCGGCACCAGCATACCTCCTATGGCTGCAAAAACCGGTAAGGCAGCTTGCTTAAAAGAAGACAATTCGCCTTCTACTAGTTCGCGCTTTATCTCCAAACCAACGAGCAGGAAAAAAATGGCCATCAGACCATCGTTAATCCAGAGCAGAATCGGGTACTTTAACTGCACCTGACTTGAAGAATAACCTATTTCAAGCGCGAGCAAATTTTCAAAAGGTTGGCCTAAAGGAGAATTAGCAATGCCAAGCGAAAGAACTAAAAAAGCTAAGAGCAAAAAACCGCCGGCCGAACCCGATTGAATAAACTTTTTAAATGAGGTAAGATTGATCAATTTAACCATTATCTATTATACGAAAACAAACCAGATAAAACTGGAATTACGGGCACTGCCACATGGCTTTCTGGTTTATGCTTTCGCTATTTAGTCTGACAAAGAATAAGTTAAGTTTTACTGATACTATAGGAAGCGTACTAAGTCCGCAGTTCCGGTAAAAATTTAAAAACAGATTAATTCCGGCTACGATTATTGCCGTTGCTATTCTTATTTTCAAAATCTTTTTCGCTGGCTCCCACGCCAAAGTAGCGGATGTTGTAGGTAAAGGTGAGCATAAAGTAGCGTTGCAGCACGTTGGTTTGTACGTCTTCTACGTAAGCATCGGAAATGTTGCGCCAGATACTGTTGTTTTGTTTTAGTAAATCGTAAACGCTTAAATTAATTTCGCCGCGCTTATTGGCAAATATTTTTTTACCTACGCTCATGTTCCAAAGCAAAAAGTTGTTGCTGATATCCGAAAGACCTGCGTTTGCCTGGTGGTTTAAATCGGTACGGTAAACAAAGCCCCTCCAAAACACCCAATTAAAACGCAGGCGGGTATTCTGCATAAAATAATTGTTGTTCATGTTCGGGCGCAGGGTATTTTTTACAATATTATATCGGGAGTTGGTAGAAACGGTAAAATCTAAATTCTCGCTGATGTTACTACTTACAGATAACCCCAAACGGAAATTGCTGGTGTTGGCTATGTTTTGATCATTATCAATTAAACCCGGCCGCCGGGTACGACCTATTGAACCATTCACATTTACGTTAGAGGAAATAAAAGTAACCGGCTGGCCGTAGCTAAAGTAAGAGCGAACATCATAATAACCATTTAAATTTACCGGCCGGATAAGCTGGGCGCCCCGACCCAAAGTAACACTCTCGTTTAGTTGGAGGGGTTCTCTTACAATTAAGGTGCTATTGGTAATATAATCCTGGATAAAAGTACCCTGCACGTTCGCGTAAAAAGATTTGTTGGTTTCCGGATTATGGGCCCGGTATTCGAGCCTTAACCAATTTTGGTAAGATTGCTGCAAGTCGGTGTTACCTCTTCTTACCTGTAGTGGGTTCGAATAATCAATTACATCCTGCAACTGATTGATGGAAGGAGCGCTGGTAGAGGCCCGGTAGTTTAATTGAATGTTGTTTGATTTAGAAAACCGGTATTCCAGGCGGGCATTTGGCAAAATACTTTCAAAAGTACGGTTAATGTTGTACACACTGGGGTATTCTTGTTCATTCCGCAGGGTAGCCTGCTGGTACGATGCTTCTACCTGCAACCTGATTTTTTCAGTGTTGTACCGGTAACCGGCTTCTGCTTCCTGCGTTAAATAAGCATTGTTAAAGGTATTGCTCAAGCCCGGACTAAGCAAAGAAAAATCGCCTAGTTGTTCGAGGTAATCGTAGGTGCGTTTATCTGAATCGTTTAAGCGGTTACCAATTTCGTATTCCAGCTCTACCTGTCCGTTTTTACCAATGGGTTCGGTGTAGGAAACTTCACCTTCCCAGTTAAAGCCTTTTCTGTCCAGGTTGGTGTATTGGTTTAAAGTCTGGCTGCTATCGGGGTTGTAAAAAGTATTCGTAGCTAAACGGTAGCTATCGCCGCCATCTGTATGGTACCCGCTGCGTACATTAAAGGTAATGCTGCGACCTTCTTTTAAAAAGCGGTGGCTATACAAAAGCGTATTATTAAAATCACCGTTCAACTGGTCGCCATTAGACTGGTTCTCCGTTTGATTTAAAATTCCTAAATCGTAATCGGTACGGCCCAGAAAATACGAGTTGTAATCATAATTTTGCAAATTTAAGTTCGGCCGAAAAAGGATGCGGTTGCGGTCGTCTATTTTGTATTCCAGGCGCATGGCAAAACGGTGGTTGGCATCTACGTTCCTGGAACGGCTATTTTCGGTGTATACCTGCCCGGAGTCGGCACTGGCTTGTTCTACATCCGTAGGAATAATGTAGTCGCGGTAGCGGTTTTGCGTGGTAAGATTGCGACGATTATTGTAAAAGTAGCTGCCCGAAACGTCTATTTTTTTTCCCCATTTATTGGCGTAATTCAATCCTATGGCGTTGGAAGTAATAATGCCATTTTGAGGTCTTTGGTCGCCGGAATTAGGATCGGCCGAAAAATTTAAAGTATTTATATTGTTGCCCAGCCCTGTAACGGTAATGCGGCGGTCGTCGCTGAAAAAATTAACGCTCGCTCCGGCCAGATACCGGTTATCGGAACCATACCCACCCGATACCCGGCCAAAACGACCTATTTTGCGGGTTGGCTTAGTAACAATATTAATGGTTTTAATTCTTTCGCCATCGTCAAAACCGCTTAGTTCGGCTTTATCGCTTTTTTTATCAAATACCTGAATATTGGCAATTACATCGGCGGGTAAGTTCTGCAAAGCGGTATTAACATCGGTACCAAAGAAAGGCTTACCGTCAATTAAAATTTGCTGCACGTTTTCGCCCTGTGCCTGAATGGCTCCGTCCTGAATCATGATGCCGGGCATTTTCTGAACTAAATCCTGGGCGCTGGCATCGGCGGCAGTTTTAAAAGCGGCAGCGTTAAACTGAGCCGTGTCGCCTTTTAATTCTCCGGGTGGCGTACGACCAATAATTTCGACAGCACTTAAAGTAACGGCTTCCTCCTGAATAGCCAAAGTGCCCATATTTAAAGACGTCTGCCCGATTTCGATGGACTTAGCCAAAGGATAGAAGCCAATAAATTGCACCCGCAGCATATACTTACCGGGAGTTACGGGTTCTAATCTAAATTTTCCTTCTACATCAGTGGTGCCGCCCATAATAGGAACCGAATCGGTTTCTTTGGTTAGAATTACAGTAGCTCCGGGCAAAAAACTTTTATCGGCCGCACTCTGCACCGAACCAAAAACCGCTAGACGTTGCGCATAAATTGGAAAAAAACTTAGAGAACAAATTAACAGGAGTAAAAACTTTTGCATTTTTTAATAAACAGATGGTAAGCGGTTTAAGGATTATGGGTTAGTACGAGAAAAAATCAAATACAGTCAAGGCCGGCTAATCTAATGCTCAATTTTGTACTAATTCTGAAGCACCTCTACGTATTAGAGGTAAGTTGTAGTACAGCCGGACAATATTCTTCCTTCAGGTTACATTTTTCTCCTTGCCCTTGCCTACCTGCGCCTTTAAATTTACTTTTTTGAACCTGCCTACTTTCAAAAAGTTTGCGTCTAAAAAATAAACCAGGCGCTATTTCACCCTTTCCGGTCAGGAAGGTGTCTTTACAAGCAGAAGAATAATTATGGAAAATAAGGAATATCCCTTGGACCCGCATATTTTTGAAAAAGCTGATCTGATTTTGCGCTACTACCAAGGTGAATTAAATAGCCAGGAAAGCGAAAGACTGGAACAATGGTTAGCCGAGGACGAAGCAAACCGACACTTTGCCGAAAGCTTAAAAGACGAAGATACCCTACAAGAACAATTAGACTTTTTTGGTTCTGTTGATACGGCGGCAGCTTGGAAAAAAATAGCGCCGCAGCTTAGTGATTCAAAAAAGGACATTAGCTTTTGGCGCAACACCGAATACCTGAAATACGCGGCGGTTCTTCTACTCGTTTGCCTGGCGGGAGCTTTTGCTTTTAAAAAAATTTATTTTAACCAGAACACCAATAATAAAGCAAATTTAAGTATCGCTGAAAAGCCCAAAAGAGTAACTCCTGCTACAAAAATTAAAAAAAATAAGGCGCAACTTCTTTTAGCAAGCGGCTCGGTCATTGATCTGGAGAACCAACAGAATGGCATTATCTGGAATAAAAACGGTGCCCGGATTACAAAAAACAAAACAGAATTGCATTTTTCTTTTTCGCCTGATGCCATTCATAATACCGATAAAAGTGGAGTAAATACTTTAACTACTCCGGCGGGCAGTCAATATAAAATAACTTTACCCGATGGTAGTGAGGTGTGGCTGAATGCTTCGTCGACCTTAAGTTTTTCGAATTCTTTTAAAAAGAAAAACCGCGTGGTAGAGCTAAGCGGCGAAGCTTATTTTGAAGTAGCCAAAGATAAACATAAACCTTTTTTAGTAATGGCTAATAATACCACGGTAGAAGTGCTGGGCACTCATTTTAATGTGATGGCTTACCAGGAAGAAAAATCCATTAATACTACTTTGCTGGAAGGCTCGGTTAAAATTAGTAACAACAACAGCCATACCATTATAAAACCCGGCTACCAGGCCAAAGCCGGAAAAACCATTGAAGTAGAAAAAGTAAATGTAGACGCTGCGGTTGCCTGGAAAAAAGGTTTGTTTCAGTTCCAGAACACAGATTTAAAAACGATTATGCGACAACTGGAAAGATGGTACGGGATAGAAATTAGTTTTAAAGGTGCTATCCGTAATCAGCATTTTACCGGCATTATTTCGCAGCAAAACGACATTGCCCAGGTACTAAAAATGATTCAATTATCCGGAAAATTAAACTTTAAAATAGAAGGCAAAAAAGTAATTATACTGCCTTAAAACAGAAGATACTACCTAATAGATAAGTCTTTAAAACAAAGGCCAGCCGTGTTGGCGCACGGCTGGCCTTAACCGGACTAATCTGTTAGACTTAATATTTCCCTGTACTAAATCTTTTATTCATCCTTAAGCAAATTTATGAAAGTAAATCGACGCGGCAAGAGCTTACCAAACCTCTATTTGTACTCTTTCAAAAAATTAATTATTATGAAACTTACTATAATGCTGCTAACCGTTGCGTTTCTGCAAGTAAGTGCAAAAGCAAATTCCCAGAATATCTCTATCTCAGAGAAAAACACTTCGCTGGAAAAAGTTTTTGAAATTATTCATAAGCAGAGTGGCTATTTATTTATCTACAACAACGAACTGTTAAAAACGGCCAAACCGGTAACGTTAAATTTAAGAGCCGTTTCCCTGGAACAAGCACTAAGCTCTATTCTGGAAGGCCAGCCCCTTACCTATACCTTGCTGGATAAAACTATTATTATCCGGGCGAAAGCCGCTCCTCCGAAAGCAGCAATATTAAATATTGATGTAAAAGGAAAAGTTCAGGACGAAAAAGGGGAACCCTTACCCGGTGTGAGCATTCAGATAAGCGGCACTTCCCAAGGTACCGTAACCGATGCTTCTGGAAATTTTTCGATTAATGTCCCGGAAAATGCCAGTTTAATTTTTTCCTACATTGGCTATGCCAACCAAACCGTAGCAGTAAATGGCCGGGTTGAAATTACCGTTACCATGGCCGCCGATGAAAAGGTTTTAAACGAAGTAGTGGTTACGGCTTTAGGTATTTCCCGGGAAAAGAAAGCCTTAGCTTATTCGGTATCCGAAGTAAAAGGCGATGAATTTACCCAAGCCCGCGAAAACAACCTTGCCAATGCTTTAACCGGAAAAATTGCCGGGGTAAATGCTACGGGTTTATCTACGGGCCCGGGTGGTTCCAGCCGGGTAATTATCCGGGGCAATGGTTCTTTGGCTGGTTCTAACACGCCTTTATATGTAATTAACGGTATGCCCCTGGATAACTCTACGCCAGGTGGTAGCGCTACTACCAACGGAGGTGGCACCAACGTAGACCGCGGCGATGGTATTGCCGGCATTAACCCCGACGATATAGAAAGTATTTCCGTGCTAAAAGGTGGTACGGCGGCGGCTTTGTACGGTTCCCGGGCCGCCAACGGCGTTATTTTAATTACCACTAAAAAAGGCCGGGCGCAGCAAGGTATTGGCGTGCAGTATAATTCTACCTTTACCGCCGAGAACGTTTCTGTTTTCCCGGATTGGCAATACGAATACGGCCAGGGCTTGGAAGGCCGGAAACCAGCCGATGCTTCGCAGGCGATTCAAACGGGCCGCTGGTCGTGGGGAGCTAAGATTGATGGCTCTGATTTTATTGCAGCCGATGGCAAAACCCACCCGTACGTAGCTCAGAAAAATAACATTAAAAATTTCTACCAGACTGGTAAAACTTTTACTAATACGCTGGCTTTTAACGGCGGCACCGAAGCTTTAAATTTCCGGCTTTCTTTATCCGACCTCGACAGCAAAGCCATTCTTCCTAATTCTACTTACGACCGCAAAAACGCCACTTTAAGTTTAAACAGCAAAATTGGCAAAAGAATTACCATTGAAGGTTTAGCCCAGTACAACAACGAAAAAGCCCATAATCGCCCTAGTGCCGGCGATGCTACCGGTAACCCCAACTGGACGCCTTACATGATTGCCAACACCGTAGACATGCGGTGGCTAAGACCGGGCTACGATGCCAACGGCATGGAAACTCCCTGGAACGATGCCGGCGTAGCTACCAACGCTTACTTTGTAGTAAATAAATTTCAGAATAACGATAGCAAAAACCGCTTTATCGGTCAGGCCAGCATCCAGTTTAATTTGCTCGACAACTTATACATCAAAGGCCAGGTAGCCCGCGATTTTAGTAACTACAACTTCGAATCGACTATTCCAACCGGTACTATTTATACCACGGGTAGCAAAGGCGAAATGAGCCAGTTCACCAACGAATCGAGTGAAACCAACGCCATGGTCACCGCCAACTACAACACCAATCTTAGCGAAAACTTTGGTCTGAATGTATTAGCCGGTGCTAACCGGCGTAATAATTACATCCGGAGCTATAATTTAGCGGGTAACCAGTTTATTATTCCTTTTTTCTATACTTTCTCTAACTTAACCAATACCACCCAATCGCAGAGTTTTTCCGAAACCGCTACTAATTCCTTATTCGGTTCCGTAGATTTAGATTACAAAGGTTTTGCGTATTTAACTTTCACTGGTCGAAACGACTGGTTTTCGACCTTAAGCCCGAAGAACAACAGTGTTTTTTATCCATCGGTTGGTGGTAGCTTTATCTTATCACAGGCGCTGCAATTGCCCCGGGCCATTAGCTTAGCTAAGTTAAGAGCTTCCTGGGCGCAGGTTGGCGGCGGCGGACCTAATCCGTACCAGATTAATTTATCGTACAGCATGGTTCCCAGCAGTACCGTGCCCTTGCAGGACGTAACCAGCACTACCATTTCTAACCAGGTTTTAGGTCCTTTAACTTCTACTACCGCCGAAGTAGGCTTGGATTTACAATTCTTTGAACGCCGCTTAGGTTTAGATGTAACACTTTACAACCGCAAAACCACCAATGATATTGTTTCTACCGCTATTAGCCCTACTTCCGGTTTCGAGAACATAATTTTAAACGTGGGCGAAATGTACAATAAAGGAATTGAGACTTTAATTACCGGTACACCGGTTAAAACCAACAATTTCTCATGGAATACCAGCTACAATTTTGCCTATAACAAAAACGAAGTAGTGCGCTTAGCCGAAGGCTTAAACACCATTCAGATGGCTACTACGGTAAATAACTACGCCAACGTAAACAGCACGGTAGGTCAGCCTTACGGGGTAATTACCGGTTATACCATGGCCCGCGACGAAAATAACAACATTATTTTCGACCCGAAATCAGGCTTTCCGGTACGCTCGCCTTTAAAACAATTAGGTAACGGGGTAGCCCCGCTCACCATGGGCTTAACCAACGAGTTTACTTATAAAAACTTCTCTTTAAATGTGTTGCTCGACGGAAAGTTTGGCAACAAAGTTTTCTCGATGATGGAAGTGTACGGGATCCGGATGGGTTTGCTTAAAATGACTTTACCCGGCCGGGAAAATGGCTTAGAAGTTAATGGCGTAACCCCGGAAGGTGCTCCTTATTCGCGTACGGTACCTGTAAAAGATTTGCGGGTATGGTATGATAATTACAAGAATTACTCCGATGTGTTTTTACACGATGGTAGTTTCGTGAAGCTTCGTCAGGTAATTTTCACCTATAATATCCCGGCCAATAAAATTCCTATACTCAAGTTACAGAACGCTTCTATCTCTTTTGTGGCGCGTAACCTGGCCATTCTATACCGCAAAACCGACAACTTCGACCCGGAATCCAGCTTTACCAACGGTAATGCGCAGGGTTTTGAATCGTTTGGTTTGCCCCGTACCCGCAGCATGGGTGTGAATTTTATGGTTAGATTTTAATTTTTAGCGAGTAATCATCATGAAAATAAATAGCAAATTATCCTCCTTTATATATAGCCTTAGTCTCTGCGCTTCTTTATGCTTAGTCACAGCCTGCGACGATGGATTTGAAGAAATGAACGTGAATCCGAACGCTTACGAAAAAGTAGTTCCGGAATTTATGTTCAGTAAAGCTTTGTACGACGGTACCCGCAACCGGCTGGGCGGCGCCGATGGTGCCATGCAGTACACCACCAGTTTTAACGAAGTAGCCGGTTTTGGTTCTAAATACATTTTCCTCCAAGGCTCGGCGCCTTACGGCGTATTTACCAGCGCCTACACCAACGAAATTCAGGAAATTACCGATGTTATTTTAAGCATTAAAGACGACCCGAATAATAGTAATAAACTGGCAGCATCGCGCATTTGGCGGGCTTACAGCTTCCATAGAGTTACTGATTTATACGGCGACATTCCGTACACCCAGGCTGGTTTGGGTTACCGCGAAGGAATATTAAAACCGAAATACGACAAACAGGAAGATATTTACAAAGACATGCTGAAAGAGCTGGAAGAAGCTACCAGTCAGTTTGATGCTTCTAAACCAACTTTTGGTAATGCCGATGTTATTTACGGCGGCAATATTGATAAATGGAAAAAATTTGGTTATTCCCTGATGTTACGCCTGGGCATGCGCCTGACCAAAGTAGACCCAACTCTGGCCGAAGCCTGGGTGAGAAAAGCCATTGCGGGCGGAGTAATCGTAAACGATGCGGATATTGCGCAAGTACTATTCGTGGCCGGCGGCCAGGCGATCAATCAAAACCCCTTAGCCAATTCTTACCTTTCCAGCGATTACTCTGCGGCCAATGGCAGCACCAACCGCGAAGGCGGTAAATATGCCAATACGTTCATCAACTATTTACAAAACAATAACGACCCGCGCTTAAGAGTACTTTCGGTAGTTTGGGTAAATGGCAAACCCGATACTACGGCCGCTATTCAAAAAGGCATGCCGCAGAATTTCCAAACCAAACCCGCCGATTTTGTAACGTATTCCGAACCGAACCCAGCCACTTTGCTGCGCTTAGATACACCGGTTTTACTTATGACCAGCGCCGAAATGAATTTCTTACTCGCCGAAGCCGCTTTGCGGAGCTGGTATACCGGCGAAACTCCGGAACAATTATATAACAACGGGGTGCGTTCCGCCATGAAACAATGGGGCGCATGGGGCGGCGCCGGCCTTATTTCCGATGCACAAATTACTACTTATTTAGCCAGCCATCCTTACAATGCTGCTGGTACTTTAGAGCAGCAAATGGAGCAAATTCATACACAGTTCTGGGCCTCACTTTTCCCTGATTCGCAGGAAGTATTTGCCAACTGGCGGCGCACGGGCTATCCGGCTTTAGTTCCGAACAATGTTCCGGGTAATGCTACTAATGCCACTATTTTCCGGCGCATGTTATACCCAACCATTGAAGAAAGCTTAAACCCAGAGAATCTGCAGGAAGCTGTAAATCGCTTAGGGGGTAATACTTTCTTAACCCGCATCTGGTGGGATAAATAAAAATGCATTGTGTAACTTACAACCTTAAATAATTTAAAACCATTATAAAAATGAACAAGACGCCTAGAAGATCCATCTTAAAAAAGTTACTTGCCTCTGTGGCTGGCATTAGCGGATTTGGTTTAGCTGCCAAAGCGAACGGTTTGGAAAGCTCAGAAAAAGAAGCTTTTAACATTACCAACTACCAGGATGTACCCTTATTTTCTGGTTCTACCAAGCACGGTAATTTAATTTTTGTTGCGGGTAAAGGAGCTCACTTTGATGGCGATATTAAAGCGCATACCGAACACGTATTAAAAGAATTAGAAACCGAGCTAACCAAGGCGGGTTCTTCTATGCAGAAGGTGTTAAAAGTAAACGTTTACCTCGCTGACTTAAACGATTACAAAGCCATGAACGAAGTGTACAAAGGCAAATTCGGCAGCAAACCTCCGGTACGTACCACAGTTGCAACTTACGGCGGTGTACCCGGCGATTCGCTCGTAGAAATGGATTGCATCGCTTACGTGTAATTTTTTAAATTTTTTCTTTTCTGGGTTCGAAGGCTTTTTTCCTGTATTGTTTATCTTTGAGAAAAGCTTTTGGCCTAGAAAAGAAATTTTTTAAATAACTACTATGGCGCGGAAGTTACTTCCGTGTCTTACTTTAAATGCAAGCTGGTTATAATTATCTAAAGCTTTCGTTCGCATAACTAGCTGATTAGCTGTGATTTCTACCTGAAGTTGTTTCATTGCTCGCTTTCTTGTTCTTTTTGTCTTGACACAAAAAGAACCAAAAAAGTCAAGACGCTATAAATTCGCTGACCGCTCGAATAGTTTATCGTCATTCTTTGCACCTGGTTAGTGCTACTTGTTGCATAGTAGATTAGCAAAATTTTAAATTTTTAAAATTCTATCCATGGTGTCATTCAGAATGAACCTATTTAGCTACGGAGCAGCAGCAGATCAAATTTTATGAGCCTTTTAAGGCACCTATTTAATTTAAAACGCTGCTTTGAAGAGAAGTTCCCCTTTGGAGGGGGCTGGGGGAGGATTTAGGATATCTACTTTAATGCTTTGCTGTATTTAAAAACACGATTTACCTTTAGTAAATCATAATTATTAAAACAATTTTCCTTTATTAAATTACTTTTTTAGAGAAATATAATTACCCGATTCTTTATCCTTCATTCTTCATTTTAAGCTGAAGGACTAATTGATTATTGTTTAAGAATTTAACTTAGAAGCAATGCTAAAAACTTTAATTGCCGCTTTGTGCCTGTTACCTTACACGCTCGTTTTTGCTCAGAACCAACCTTACAACATTGTTATTAAAGGTGGGCACGTGATTGATCCGAAGAACAATATTGATAGCCCCATGGATGTAGCCATTACAGATGGAAAAATAGCTCTGGTAGCTAAAAACATCGACGCTAAACAAGGCATACAGGTGGTAGATGCCAAAGGATTGTACGTTACACCGGGTTTAATTGATATCCATACGCACCATTTTTACGGCACCAACATGGACCAGACGTACATGAATGGACCCAATGCTTTTCCGCCGGATGGTTTTACTTTCCGGAATGGCGTAACTACCGTGGTAGATGCCGGTAGCCCAGGTTGGCGCACCTTCCCCATCTATAAAAAACAAACCATTGATGCTTCTAAAACCCGCGTACTGGCTTTTTTAAATATTTCCGGAGAAGGCATGCGTGGGGGCAATTACGAGCAAAACACCAGCGACATGGATGCTAAATTATCGGCTAATACCGCACGGCAATACAAAGATTACGTGGTAGGTTTTAAAGTAGCCCACTTCGAAGGTCCGGACTGGACTCCCGTAGACCGCGCCGTGGAAGCGGGTAAATTAGCTGGTGGCCTGCCGGTAATGATTGACTTTGGGGGCAGCAACCCTCCTCTTTCTATTGAAGAATTGTTTACCAAACACTTACGCCCCGGCGATATTTACACGCACGCTTTCGGCCAGTTAGCTAGCCGTGAATACATTGTGGATTTAACTACCAAAAAAGTAAAGCCATTTGTGTGGGAAGCCCAGAAACGCGGAATTATATTTGACGTGGGTTACGGCGGAATTAGTTTTGCCTTTTCACAGGCCGTACCCGCCCTGGCTAATAAATTTTATCCTAACACCATCAGCACCGACATTCACATTGGTAGCATGAACGAGGCCATGAAAGATATGCTTACCACCATGTCTAAATTTTTGGCGATGGGCATGGATCTGCAAAGTGTTATTAAAGCCAGCACCTGGACCCCTGCTCAGGTAATTAAACACGAAGAACTAGGTCATTTATCCGTAGGTGCCCCGGCCGACGTGGCGGTATTGGGGGTGCGCAAAGGTAAATTTGGTTTGTTTGATTATACCGGTTATAAAATTGATACCGATAAAAGGCTGGAATGCGAACTTACCGTACGCGACGGCAAAGTAGTATACAATTTAAATGGTATTACTACGCCGGTGGTATTACCCCGGAACGCTCCTGCTTCGCGCCCAACTACGCAATCATCCCGAACACATTAAACGGTAGCGTAAGCCATTTTCTTAAATCAGAACCAACTTCTTAATTAAAAATTTAAAAACTAGATTCAGTTAAGGGGTTGGCTCCTCCAGATTCAGAATAATTGACTTATAAATGTGAACAAGAAAATTTTAGGATACCCACAATGGCAATTATTTCTACTTTTTTAAACCGGGCTTGCTTTCTGGGTGCTTTATTGGCCATTCCCGGATTATGCCTGAGTCAGGATATTAAAGACCCTGAAAAAACTACTCCCAACACGCAGCCTACCAATGCTCCGGCCATTAAACCATTGCGGGCATTACGGCCAGATATTCAAATAAGCCACGTGATGACGGTAGAACCCAAAGCCGTCCGGTTGTTGTATCAAGCCAAAACCGGTGATTTGTGGTATACTACTTTCGATGGCGACGTGTATCAGATAAAAAATAATAAAGATGCTACGCCTGCCAGCCAGAAAGTATTCTCGGCGCAGGAACATGGCATTATCCGTTTGCAGGGAGCTGTTTTTTTAGATAATACCTTGTTTTTATGCGGCAATACAAGTGTAAATAATGGCAAAGGCACTACCGGCCGCATGGTACGCTACGACCTGGGCACTCCGGGCAAGCCTACCATGACGGAAGTATTTAATACCGTAGAATATGGCACCAACAAAACTACCTTCGACCACGGCTGGAACGCCCTGGAAGTAAGCCCCGACGGGAAATACATTTACGTTAACAGCGGGGCCCGTACCGATCACGGCGAGGTACAGGACAACGGCGGGCTTTACCCCAATGCCCGTAATGGCGCTTTAACGGGCAATATCTTCCGCTTTCCAATTTCTGCTAAAAACGTTCTTTTACCCAACGATTTAGTTAAATTAAAAGCCGATGGTTATCTATACGCCGAAGGAATTCGCAATGCTTACGATCTGGCATTTGATGGTGAAGGCAACTTGTTTGGCGTCTCCAACTCCCCGGATTATGATATGCCCGAAGATATGTTCTGGATCCGGGAAGGGCACCATTACGGTTTTCCATGGGTAATGGGCGGCATCGAAAATCCGCAGCAATACCCCGATTGGCAACCAAGTCCGGAAACCGACCCATTCATCAATAAATTTGCGCATGCCTGGCAGGTACGGTATTTCCACAACGACCCTGAATTTCCGAAAAGACCGGAAGGCGTAAAGTTTACCCCCGGCGTACAAAACCTGGGACCAGATGCCAACGAGTACCGCACCAACGCAGGCAAAGTAGTAGACGGTGACCAAACCGGAATTACCATTAGTACGTTTACACCGCACGCTTCGCCGCTGGGTTTGCTTTTTGATAAGAAGAAAGTTTTGGCCAAAGATTTAAAAGGCGATGGTTTTGTAATCCGGTATTCTTTAGGCGCCCGTTCCAGTTTAATGAAACCTTTTACCGAAGAAGGAGCCGATTTATTACACCTGGATTTAACCTATAACAAAGCCGCTGATAATTATTTCGTAAAAACCACTCGCCTGGTAGATGGCTTTAAAGAAGCAAGTGATGCCGTAATGGTGGGCAACGAAGTATATGTAATTGAATACGGCGGCCGGGTAGGCGGCAATCTTTGGAAAATTACTTTACCCAAAGATTCTAAAGCCAAAATAACCGAGTTTGTCAGTCAAAATAACAGCAAATAAGCCTATTAAGATTTTTAATTTATTATATCCGACTTAACAAAGAAATTTAGCTAAACTTTAATCTATGTCCCAGATTTTACCGGATGCAGTTCGGATAAAATCTGGGATTTTTGCTTTTAATAACTAATTGTGTAAACGTTATTCTATAACGAATAGGATCAAATTTCGGCTTAAAGGTTTTTAAATTACCTATGCCTATTTACTATTTTTCTTTGGAGCCTTTTCAAGCCTCCAGGCTGCGGTGCTATCTAGTTTGACAAGCCTAAGTTTGCCTCGTGGCCGGCTGGCCTCGTTTGGCTCTTTCGGGCGGTTTAGCGAACCTTGGCTCACTGCGTTGCGCCATGCTGCTCTGCAGCACCGGAACGCTAAAAGGCCCTCCACAGCCAAACTGGTGTCTTTGCTAGTAGCTACTGTTCTTGAGTTTTAACCAATTAGAGCATCTACTAATTGAGTGCCTGCATAAAATAAGCTAAATGTATTCATCATTCAGGAGGAAACTAGTTAACTACGTAACCAACTAGTTTCCTCCTGAATGATGAATACGATTGAAGGGTTCAATTTAGGAAGCAAATCCATCAGGAAGGCAAACCCATATGAAACGGTAAGCTTTAAAAATTATAATTTTACTAAAATACTATAGTTAATATTCTGGAGGCAACAGTAGCTACTCCCAACAATACCAGTTTGGCTATGGAGCACCTGCTAAGCTTCCGGTACTGCGCATCAGTATTCCGCAGACGGATTCGAGGAAAAAAAAGGATAGCGAGTGCGAGAGAGCCGAACGAGGCCGGCCGGCCACGAGGCAAAACTTGAAATATCAAACCAGATAGCACCCTAGTATGTAGTCTTAAAAAGGCTCCAAAGAATACCTTTTATTCAACTTAATACAGTACTGGATTTATACCACTAAATATCCCCAACTTGCCTGATTTTCAGATCAGAAAACCTCTTTTATGTTTCCTTACAAGTTAAATTTTAATTGAATCAGACCTAAAATCTTGGAATACTTTTGTAAAGAATTACTCTATATTGAAAAAGTTTACTAAAAATTTTACTAAATATAAAGGAGGGCTTTATAATTTGATTACAATTTGATAAATTACGGGTAATCCGTTAACAAATAAACAAACCCAAACCCAATCCTTAATACTCGGCAGGCAACTTCTGCTAACTAGAAGTGAGTTTAAATTTTAAGCATATTTCTACAAAAAGTGGTTTTTATTGCAAATTATACTGCAAATATTACCTATCTTTAGATAAAACTATTACTTTTAAACCATAAACCCATAAAATTTTAACTTGCCCCTTTCTAAAAGTTATGAAAATATGCCAAAAGTCGGAGCCTAACTTTGCAGAACTTACCAAGGAAGAAGTTTTTGAACAATTTTTTAAAAGCTATTACTCCCGGTTAGTTTACTTCGCTTACCAGATTCTGGCGGATAAATCTAAAGCCGAGGACATTGTACAGGAAGCGTTTATTAAATTCTGGGACCACAAAGAAGAGGTTACCATGAATCCGGTGGCTATTAAAAACTTTCTATATTCTACCGTTAAGAATTCCAGCCTGAATATTGTCCGGCATGAAAAGGTAGTAGAAAAATATAAGAGTAATTTTACCCCCGCCGAAGTAGAAGAAACCACTGTAGTTAATTATATTATTCAATCTGAAGTACTGGCTGAAATTCACCAGGCCATTCAAACTTTACCGGAAAGTTGCCAACGCATTTCGCGGATGGGTTATCTGGAAGGCATGAAAAACCACGAGATCGCGGCTACATTAGGCATTTCCATTAACACCGTTAAAACTCAAAAACAACGGGCCATGCAGTTACTCCGTCTGCGGCTTAACCCAGAAACGTTTGCCTTACTGCTGGTTTTATTTGATTATCCATTTTGTTAAGCAAATAGTAGTTATTAGTTATTTAATCAGTAAATACCTGCTAGTTAAATATTTAGCACAACGTATAGGCATTACTTCCTACTTCATAAACTATAACCTTCTCTTGTTAAAAGCAGAAGAAATCATTTGTTTTTCTTTCTTAAATAAATTACAGGAAATTCTTCCCTTCTTTCACCCGAAAAGCTTAGTGGCGTGTCTTTACTTAAACCGATAAAAATTGCTAAATCTCTTCTGTTACTTTAAATTAACACTATATTAATAAGTATTTTTTAAAGATTAATAGTGCCCGGAATTTGTACTAATCGTTTTTTCATCGGCGTAACAAAACAGAAAACAGCATTTAAATAATCAGGAAATTAAATGGGCGAGAACAAACCAATAAAGGATAGGAATTAAATGAGTTCAATTAAAATCTAGCAGGAACAAATTAGTTTTTTATTGTTTGACTCCCCATTTACTCCTTATTTATATTCATTACATTGTAATATTTTACTAAATGTAACCTTAATCAGAAAAGAAATTATTTTACTTTCCTGGATACAGATTAGAAACCAAAATTCATCCATTCAAAAATAAAAATGCCCTCATTTTAAATAGTAGTATGAAACGCAGAGATATTCTTAAAGGCTTGTCCGTTTTGCCAATTAGCGGAGTGGTGGCCGCTAGTCAATCGGCTATGGCGCATTCGGAAGCGCCTTCCGAGTTCGATTTATTAAATTACATGAAGCGCACGGAAAGCCCGGAAATGATGGGACCACTCAAAGCAGGACCCAATATTTATCAATCTATCGGGGTGGAACCTATTATTAATTGCCGCGGAACTTTCACCATTATTGGTGCTTCCGTGGAATTGCCCGAAGTACGGGAAGCCATGGAATATGCCTGTCGTTATTTTGTACAATTAGATGAGTTAGCGCTGGGAGTGGGCAAACGACTTTCAGAAATTACCGGAGCCGAATGGGGTATGGTTTCGTCGGGTTGTGCCGCGGGTATGAAGCACGTTACGGCAGCCTGTGTAACGGGCGGCAATCCGGAAAAATTAATTCGGATTCCGGATTTAGCCGGTTTCGATAAAACCGAAGTAATTATTCCGAAAGACTCCCGCAACGTGTACGACCACGCCATCCGGAACATTGGGGTAAAAATTATAATGGTTGATTCGGAGGATGAACTACGCAGCGCCATTAGCCCACGTACGGCCATGATTTACGCCAACGCCGATGGCTTACCTGCTTCGGGTCCGCTTTCTTTAGAAAGTATTGCCGCCATTGCCAAACCGAAAAACGTTCCAATTCTGGTAGATGCGGCCGCGGAAATGTTAACCATCCCGAACGTACATTTGCAGAAAGGTGCTTCGGTGGTAGCTTACAGCGGTGGTAAAGGTATCCGGGGCCCGCAATGCGCCGGTTTGCTGCTAGGTAAAAAAGACATTTTAATGGCTGCCTGGCAAGCCAGTGCCCCGCACCACGGACCTGGCCGGGATAATAAAGTAGGCCGCGAAGAAGTAATGGGCATGTTAGCCGCCGTAGAAACCTGGGTAAAACGCGACCACGACAAAGAGTACAAAACCTGGATGGGTTACCTGGACACCATTGCCAACCGGGTTAAAAAGATTGACGGCGTACAAACCACCATTAAAGAACCAACCGGTTTAGCTAACCACACACCTAGCCTAATCATTTCCTGGGACCCGGCTAAATTAAATATTATTGGGATTGAATTAGCCAACGAGCTATCCAGCACCAAACCCCGCATTGCCCTAAGTACCTACAACGGTAACCGCAACGGTACTCCCGATCCAAATGTAACAGGTCTATCCATTAGTTCCTGGATGATGCAACCAGGCAACGATAAAGTAGTGGCCGACCGGATTTATGACGTACTTGCCCGGAAACGCCCGCCGCGGGTTACTACCATGAAGTCGCCGAGCACTAATATTACCGGCCGCTGGGATGCTACTATTAACTTTTTTAATAGCCAGAGCCAGCACACGCTGTTCGTTGAAAAACAAGACGGCAATTGGTTGCAAGGTTCGCACAAAGGCGACTTTGATGTACGGGATATGTCTGGCACGTTAGAAGGCGATAAAGTAATTTTCCGAAGTATGTACCGGGCACCCGGCGATGGTATCAGTTTTACTTTCTCCGGCACCGTTGCCGGCGATACCATGTCCGGCGATATCCACATGGGCGAGTACCTGACGGCCAAATTTACCGCTAAAAAATACGTTTACCCCGATTCGCACCAAACCATATTCGTACCAATTGGTCCGCCTTTATCTAGCTAAGCAATAAAGTAAATCTTTAATTGTGACTGAGGTAAATTGCAAAGTAAAGTTGTCCTTCAGGAGGAAACTATTTAACTACGTAGCTAAATAGTTTCCTTCTGAAGGACAGAAACAGAGGGCTGTTCTCCTACTTCAACTGCATTTACCTTAATGCTTAATTATTTGATATTTCTGCTTCAAAGAGGAATTAAGTAGTTGAATTTCTACCTTCTTCTTTTAAGCTTTTGGAAGTTTTTAGGAAGTAAAATTTAAGCTCTTCCTGTAAATACTCTGGAAGTTTATTTAACCAATATCTGACAATATTGCGAAAAGAAAATTCGGGAAAGTGCCTTAAGAAATAAATAGCCGAAGCATTTACTCCATTTAATAATTACCCTTAAAAGCGCCTCTATCTGCTAAATAAACCTTATATTAGTAATTGCCGGATTTTAAATTTAGCATCAGCTAAAAAGTTTACCATTATAAATGCTTAAACCAACCTTAACCAAGTATTTAGTAGCCGCTAGTATCTGTATTTGTGGGCTAACTTCTTATATTTCTGTAACTGATACCTCGGCCTTTTTACAGGACGGAGGAAGATGGGTAGCGCCACCTACCGCCGACAAATTAAAAAGCCCGTACCCGGTAGAACCACTTACCTTAACCCAGGGCGAAGAATTATTTGTAATGTATTGTTCTCCTTGCCACGGCGAAAATGGCTACGGCGATGGCGCGGCCGGTGGTGCCATGGGAATAAAGCCGGCCAACTTCCATTCGCCGGTAGTACAAAAACAAAGCGATGGAGCCTTATTCTGGAAATTATCCGAAGGGCGGGGCAACATGCCACCTTTTAAAGAATCCTTATCCGAAGAACAAAGATGGCAATTAGTAGCCTACCTGCGTAAATTAGGCGAAACCGTAGATAACACAGCGGCAGGTGCTCCAACTTCTAAACCAACCGCACAACCCAATACAACTCCGGCAAAACCATCTCCGGAGACGAAGACTGCCGCAACGCCTACTAAATCGCCGGAACCGAAGCAAAATATTTCTCCTTCTGCTCCACCTGCTTCTACAACCGCTAATACTCCTGCGGCTGAAGCGACTAAAGCCGGGCCTGAAATTAAAACACCCACTTCCTTACGGCCCGATATAAAAGTATCGCACGTAATGAAAATTGGACCATCGGCTATTCGTTTATTCCGCCACCCGCAAACCGGCGAATTCTGGTATAACACTTTTGAAGGCGACGTTTATAGAATTATTAATATTGATAAAAAAGATGCCCGCACGCAAAAAATATTTACCGCAGCGGAGCATGGTATTATCCGTTTACAAGGAGCCGTTTTCCATAACAACAGCTTGTTTTTGTGCGGCAATACCAGCGTAAATAACGGCAAAGGCACTACCGGCCGCATGGTACGCTACGATTTAGGTACCGGCAGAAAACCTACAATGACCGAAGTATTTAACACCGTAGAATACGGCACTAACGCTACCACCTTCGACCACGGCTGGAATGCTTTGGAAGTAAGTCCGGATGGAAAATTTATTTACGTAAATACCGGGGCTCGTACCGACCATGGCGAAGTACAGGATAACCGGGGAGCCTACCCCAATGCCCGCGACAACGCTTTAACCGCTAAAATTTACCGTTTCCCAATTAATGCGAAGAATTTGCTATTACCTGATGACGTGCAAAAGCTAAAAGCTGATGGCTATTTATTTGCCGAAGGTGTACGAAATGTTTTTGACATGGCTTTTGACCCGAGCGGAAATTTATTTGGGGTATCCAACTCACCAGATTATGACGCGCCCGAAGATATGTTCTGGCTCCGGCAAGGTCATCATTATGGTTTTCCTTGGGTATTTGGCGGCATTGATAATCCGCAGCAATATCCGGGATGGAACCCTAGTCCCGAAACCGACCCGTTTATTAGTAAAAATGCCCACGCCTGGATTGTAAAATACTTCCACGACGATCCTACTTTTCCGAAACCTCCAACTGGAGTTAAGTTTACTCCAGGGGTCCAAAACTTAGGTCCGGCCGCCAACGAATACCGCGACATAGCCTCCGGCAAAGTTACCGATGGCGATTTAACCGGTCAGGCAGTTAGCACCTTTAATGCGCACAGCTCACCACTGGCTTTATTTTTTGATACCAAAAAAGTTTTATCCGAAGAATTTAGAGGCGATGGATTTGTAATGCGCTATACAGGTGGCGGCAGAGTTGGGGCCAATAACCTACTCCGGAAAGAAGGCAGAGACTTACTGCATTTAAAATTAACTTATGACCCGGCCACCGATAATTATTTTGTTAAAACCTACCGCCTCGTGGACAATTTTAATGCTCCGGTTGATGCGGTAATGGTTGGAAACGAAGTGTATATCATGGAATATGCCGGCCAATCCGACGCAAATATCTGGAAGATAACTTTACCGAAAAGCTCCAAAGCCAGCGCGCAAAATACGCCTAAAACTAAAAAGAAAGCTTAACTTTTAGACACAAGTAAAATTAGACACAAGAATCTAGATTCTAGACATTAATGAAGTAATGACTTCTCGATTTAGTAAAACTTATTGTTGATTAAAAGAAAAAGCACCCGGCAGGTTTAAAATCTGCCGGATGCCTTTTCTTTTAAAGGATAAATCATCTCGCTCTAAGCTTCTTTCGCTTATGCCGCAGAATTTATTTTCGAGCCTGCAAATACACTTACTATTTTATAAATTAGGTCACTAATCACTTATCAAAAGAAAGGCAATGTCTACACCTGAAGGAAAGACGTTTGGTGTATAGCAAACAACTTTTAAAATTTCATTTTGAGCTTCATTCATTTATTAAAGATTCAGGAAAGCCGTAGTTAAATGCAATGATACCAGTTTGGCTGTTGAGAGCCTTTTAGCGTTCCGGTGCTGCAAAGCAGCATGGCGCAACGGAGTGAGCCAAGGTTCGCTAAACCGCCCGAAACAGCTAAACGAGGTCTGCCGGCCACGAGGCAAACTCAGCCGATTCAAACCGCATCAGCGCTGCCAACTGGAGACTGGCACAGGCTCCAGGTAAGAAAAGTAAATTAGTAAAATCAAAAAGAGCCGGTATAACTTACCGGCTCTTTTTGATTTTACTAATTTACTCTTTATCCCACCACACCCGCGTCGAAAATAAATCCGGGCCTTGATTCTTCACTGCCTCGGCGTAGTTCTCCGTATTTAAGCTGGCCTCGGATTGCGGATAAGGCAAGCGACGAGGAATCTGGCCACCCGTTTCGTTACCAGAGTAGTTGGTAGGAGTTAGCTTCGGGTAACCGGTACGGCGCCAGTTAGCGTACACCTCAATATTGTTCATGAAAAGCGAAGCCCATAATTGCGTATGGATTTGCTCCATCTGTTCGTCAAAGCTACCTCCCACGTAAGGATTAGCGACTAGGTAAGCAGCGTATTCTTCTTCGGTAACACTCATGCCGCCCGGGTACAAAGGCTGCATATCCATGGAAGCTTTTACCGCGGTTTCGTAGTGCGTTTTGGCATCGCCGGGCCCCCAACCCCGCAAAGCGGCTTCGGCTAAATACAACTCTACTTCGGCGTAACTTTGGAAAATGCTGGGAGTAGCGTTGTTGCCCACCGTATTTAAATTGATTTCGGAATACTCCGCCAGCATATCGTCCGTCCAGTTGGGGATAATAGTTTTGATAGTAGAATAATCGTAACCATTGGGTAAGCCTTTTTGCTTGCTCGGCTCAGTACTAGTGGGTAATTGCGTCGGGTCGGCGTTGCCGGGCCACAGTGTAATGTAAAACGGCAGGCGCGGGTCTTGGGTGGTTTTTAAATGTTCCACAAAAGTTTGGGCCATTTTGCCGTAGCCTTTTCCTTTGGCCGAAGGCGGTACGCCTTCCCCACCCCGCAACTCGCGGCCACTCCAGTAAAATTGTAGTGCCGTTCCATCGGTATGGTTCAGTTTGGCTAAATCGGCATTGCTCTGCATCACGCCGCCGGCAATGGCTTTCTTTACCCAGCTTTCGGCCATGCCCGCATCTACTTTGGTGAGACGCATGCCCAGGCGCAACATCAACGAATAAGCAAACTTCTTCCATTTATCAGTGTTGCCGGCATACAGAAAATCAGCGGCACCGTAAGATGGCTTGGCCGGGTCCAGGGCCAGTGCCGCTTCGTCCAGTTCTTTCAGCATATCGGCGTAAATAGCCGACTGAGGATCGTATTTGGGTTTGTACAGACCGTTAATATAACCCTGACCCGCTTCAAAGTAAGGCACATCGCCGTACATATCAGTAATGCGGTGCATGATGTACACCCGCCAGATACGGGCAATGTTGTACAAGTTACTCTGGGTCGGGTTGTCCTTAGTTAAATTTAAAATTTGAATATTTTCTTTTAGCTCCACGTTGTACCCAGCATTGAACAAACCATCGGAGTAACCAGCTTTGGCTAAATATTTATCGCCGGTCCATTGGTAAGGGTTGAGTGAAGCAAAAAACTGCATGAAAGCCCCGGAAAGCTTATCGTTGGGGTACAACGTATTATCGTCGCTGGCTCCGGCTGTCCGGATAATGTTGTAAGAAAATAAACTGCCCACCACCGGCTCAATGTAAGCGTTCGGGTTTTTGTTCATTTCTTCAAAACCATTATCGCAAGCCGTTAACAACAGGGCGCCTGCCACCATTATCTGCCGAACATGACGAAAGAAAGGTATTTGTATATTTTTCATATCGATTATTTTAAATAGAAAGAATACTAATTAACCAGTACAAAAAAGGTTAAAACCGCACGTGCAAGTTAACCCCGTAACTGCGGGTAGTAGGCACCCCAAAGTTTTCTAAACCCTGCGCGTTGGAGTTGTTGTAATTCGACTCCGGATCTACGTTAGGTACTTTGCTGTACAGCAACCACAAATTGCGGGCTACCAGCGACAAGCTAATGGATTGGAAAGGCGTTTTGGCCAGAATGGCTTGCGGTAAAGAATACCCGAACGTAAGCTGCCGCACTTTTACAAAACTGGCATCATACACAAACTGGTCCGTGATGGTATAAGCAATGCCTTGGTAATAATCCTGCGCCGGCACCACTTTCGAGAATTGGTCGCCGTTCTGGTCTACGCCGTTTACGGTTACGCCGGTTTCGCGCACGTTATTTTCCACGGTCCGTTTATCCAGGCCAAAATAAGTGCCGTAGGCATTGGTAGAGGCATATAATTTAGAACCAAACCGACCATCCAGTAAAAAGCTAAACGAGAAATTCTTGTAATTAAAATTGTTGGTTAAGCCAGTGGTTAAAGGCGGTACGCCGCGGCCCAAAGGCGTAATGGCACTTTGCATGGGCAAACCATTAGCCTTATTGTACACGATATTCCCGTTGGCATCCCGCTTCATTTGGAACCCGGCAATCATGCCAAAGGGCTGGCCTTCGTAATGGTAGATATACGCGTTTTCGGTGCGGGGGCGGGCACCCGGTAAAGCCAGACTAGTTAAGCCTTCGGCAATTTTAATTACCGTATTCTGATTGTAGGCCATATTGTAACTTACATCCCAGCTAAAACCTTTGGCCGATTTAATGGGCGTACCGGTTAAGAGCAACTCAATGCCCCGGTTGCGCATTTTTCCCACGTTTAACGACACGCTGTTATAACTGGAAGAAATAGGCACCGTAGCGTTAACAATGTCGTTGGTGGTCGTCCGGTCATAAACGGTTACGTCCACGCCTAAACGATTTTGGAAAACTTTCATTTCCAAGCCGGCTTCAGCGGTAGTAGAAGTGTAAGGTTTTAAAGAATTGGGAATAGTATTGCCGGTAATACCCATTAATTGCTGACCCAGGTGCGTAACCGATTGCGCGGTATAAGATAAATCCAGGCCGTAGGGATTTGGAGCGCCACCGCCCACTTGCGCCCAGGATGTTCTTACTTTGGCGTAATCCAGCCAGGCGGGTTTGCTGTTCCAGGCATCAGAGAAAACAAAACTTAAACCCGCCGAAGGATAAAACAAGCTGTTATTATTTACCGATAAAGTAGAAAACCAATCTTGCCGGCCAGTTAAGGTTAAATATAAAATGTTGTTAAAACTGACGTCGGCGGAGGCAAACAAGGAATTAATGCCCGATTCGCGGAAAGTAGTAGCAAAGGTTTGGCTGCTGCCATTGCCAATAAAGTACTGAAACGGAGCGTTGAGCAAACCGCTGGAAAGATCAGTGCCGTTTACCTGGTTGTGCATTTTGTTGCCACCCGCTAAGGCATTTACCGAAAACTTACCGAAAGTCTTCTCGAACCCTATTAATACTTCGGCGTTGTTTTCGTAAGTGGTATTTTGATTGGTACTCATCTGGCCCTGGGCATTGTACAAAATACCGGTGGGAGTAATGTTATTACCTTCGATGTTAAAATAATCAATGCCGATGCGCGCCCGGGCATACAGAAAATCAGTGATGTTAAAGCGGGTACTGAAGGTCCCGATAAAGCGCCGACGTTCGTCCTGGTTACGGACTTTGTTAATGGCAAAATATGGGTTCACCACAAAGTTATAATCGTTCCAGGGGGTTTCATAGCCTCTCTCGTCGTAGCCGGGAGCTAAAGTGCGCACATCAATACTGGTAGCCAGTACCCCCACCGACGCATTGGGGTTCATGGTAAAATCGGCGATGTTGCTCCGGTTTTTGTTTACTTCGATGTTGTATTGCGCATTACCTTCAAAAATGATCTTCTTACCCAGATTCGCATTGGCATTTAAATTAAAGGTTTTGCGGTTCATGGAAGCATTTTCCACGATGCCTTTGTTATTTAAATCTGAAGCTGAAAACCGAAAGTTGGCCGTTTCGTTGCCGCCCGTCAGAGCCAAGGTATTGGAAAAAGTGGTACCGGTCTGGTAAAAGTTTTTGATGTTATCTTTCTGCGCCACGTAAGGCCGGGCAACTCCATCTGCCTGAATAACCGATGAACCATCCAGCTTTGCTCCCCACGACATACGGCCATTGGCAATGGCTTCGCTTTGGATGGTAGGTTTGGCACCCCGGGAACCGGAACCATATTCGTACTGCCAGTCGGGGTAAGTTAGCGGCCGTTCAAAGGTACTCGTGGAGTTAAATTCTACGCCTAAGCCTTTCTGCGCCCTACCCGATTTAGTTGTAATTAAAATAACGCCGTTGGCAGCCCGGGAGCCATACAAAGCTGCCGCCGTACCGCCTTTTAGCACCGAAATACTTTCAATATCGTCGGGGTTAATGCTGCTTAAACCATCGCCCCGGTCGATGCCGCCAAAGGTACCCGCCGAACCTTGGGTAGTATTGTTAATAGGTACGCCGTTTACCACGTACAAAGGCTGGTTATCGCCGCTTAAAGAACCATTGCCCCGGATAATTACCCGACTGGAACCGTTAGGTCCGGTGGCGGTATTACTAGCGGTAACCCCAGCTACTCTACCTGCTAAGGCATTCCCTAAATTTACTTCCCGAGCTTTGGTCAGCGCTTCGCCGCCCACTTCGGTGACTGCGTAGGTTAGCGCCTTCTTTTCTCGTTTTATTCCTAAAGCTGTTACTACTACTTCGTCCAGCGATTTAGCATCGGGCGCCAGAACAATATCAATCACGGAACGGCCGTTTACCGGCACGGTTTGGTTTACAAAACCAATGTAAGAAAAAACTAAGTTGCCGTTATCTGGCGCATTAATAGTGAAGCTCCCATTCACATCTGTAATAGTACCCTGAGTAGTACCGTTTACCTGAATACTTACTCCCGGCAAACCTTCGCCTTTTTCATCGCGCACCGTGCCTTTTACGGCAGTTGTTTGGGCCAAAGCATTTATCCCAGTCAAAGACAGGAATACTGCCAACAACATACTTAGATAATAAGGCGAACCTGAATTTTTAAAAAATAAAATAGGCCACAGCCTACTTTTAAGCCAAAGTAGAGCACTTTTCATACAAAAACATTTTAGTATTTTTTTGATTTAAAACCCGAAGCAAAGGAATTGTAAGGCACTACGGACGTAGAGCCAACCGGGAAGCAGGTACTAAAAGAGGGATGGAATTAGTAAATTTTTATAACTTTAAGCGGTTCTCCTTTCTTGTTTAAAGTAAATAATACTTATATAAAGGAGGTCGATTTGTACCAGGGTAACCGGAGCACCTAATTCCGTTTACCAGAGAAGCAAGTATCTGTTTTATTTAAAACTACTTTGTGCGGTAAAGGGTGTAGCCAACCATTAACCATTAACCCGGCTACACCTTATTTACTTTTAAAGGAAGAAGTTTGAAAAGACGAACCGTTTTCTTCCGGCAAAAGTAATGTTCCTTACCCTACTTCCCATGCTTGCGTACAAATCGACTTCAGTATGGATGTTTAAAGATTAGCGCTTAATCTGGGTAGACTTTAAGTCTTTCTGCTTATAAAGACACGCCTTTACTTTTTTGGGGTGAAAGAAAATTTAAAATTTATGTTTTAAATAGCCTGGATACTAATTAAACTATTAATTATGAGTTGTTTAATTAAATTATTGAAGCTGCTTTACAGGGGATGATTATTTAAGAAAAATTTAAAAATAGGAATTGGTAAAATAGAATACCGCCGGGTTTTGGCAGCAACTACCTGTAATTAATTCCTGAAACTAAAAAGCAGAATTAACAGAAAACAAACATCTTGCGATCTTGTAAAATTAGCCGGAACATGGCTATAATATGTAATTTTTTAAATAACATTAAGGCCGGTATCTACTTGTAGCCTCTATGCAAAATACCCTGTTCTTTTACCTGGCACTGTTGCTGGTTATTTTATTTTTAGTGATGCTGGCCCGGCGTTTAAAAGTGTCGTACCCCATTATTCTGGTTTTAGGCGGATTACTGCTAAGCTTTATTCCGGGACTGCCCAATATTGAAGTTAATCCAGAGCTTATATTCCTGATATTTTTACCGCCGCTCCTCTACGAAGCGGCCTGGTATACCTCCTGGAAAGAATTCTGGAAATGGCGTCGGGTAATTGGTTCGTTTGCTTTTTTAGTGGTCATTCTCACCGCTACCGTTATTGCGTTTATTTCGCAGGCGCTCATTCCGGGCTTTACTTTGGCATTGGGTTTTTTATTGGGGGCTATTATTTCGCCGCCAGATGCGGTTTCGGCTACTTCGGTTTTAAAAGACGTGCAGGTACCCAAGCGCGTAGTTTCTATTCTGGAAGGCGAAAGTTTGCTTAATGATGCGTCGAGCTTAATTGTTTTCCGGTTTGCTTTAACCGCAGTAGTTTCGGGCAGTTTTGTTTTGCACGAAGCCGTTACCAGTTTTTTTGTGGTTATTATTATGGGCACGCTTACCGGTTTAGGCGTGGCGGTTGTGTTTTACGCCATCCATAGGTGGTTGCCCACTACCCCCAGCATGGATACCGTGCTTACTTTTATCGCGCCTTACCTCATGTACATTACCGCCGAGAAATTCCATTTTTCGGGCGTCTTAGCCGTGGTAAGTGGTGGTTTATTTTTATCACATCACAGTCACCGGATGTTGAGTCATTTGAGCCGGATCAGAGGAGCCAATGTGTGGGCTACCGTGGGCTTTGCCCTGAATGGTTTTATCTTTATGCTGATTGGCCTGGAACTGCCTATTATTGTTAAACAGCTCGGCGACCATACTTCTTTAAACGATGCCATTAAATACGGTTTACTTATTTCGCTGGTGGTTATTATTACCCGCCTTTTGTGTGTTATGGGCGCTTCGGTATTTACTAGGTTTATCAGCCGGTTTATTACCACCGCCGATAGCAAACCAGGTTGGCGGCAACCTTTAATTGTGGGTTGGGCCGGTATGCGAGGCGTTGTTTCGTTAGCTTCGGCCTTATCTATTCCGCTACTACTGAGTAACGGCGAAGTTTTTCCGCAGCGAAATCTTATTTTGTTTATCACCTTCACGGTAATTCTGGTAACGCTGGTATTTCAGGGCTTAACGCTGCCTTTGGTTATCCGGTGGGTAAACCCAAAAGAAACGGATTACCCCTTATCTTTAACTGAGCAAGATTTAAAAGTGCGTAAAAAATTAAAAAATGCCGCATTAGATTTAATCCAGGAGAAATACGCGGCAGAGTTAGATACCAACGAATTAATAAAAATTTTAAATGTTCGGCTGCAAAGCGATATTACTTTTCTGGATCATTTTACTAAGCCGGAAACCGGCGAAAAATGGGCCGACGATAACATAGAAAGCTACCGCGAAATTATGGGTGGCTTATTAACCCACGAACGCCAATTGTTGCACCAAATAAACAAAAAGGCCGAAGTAGACGAAGAAGTGATACGCAAACACCTGGCCTTACTGGACCTGGAAGAAGAAAAGCTGCGGCGGCAGTTTGAGAATGATTAGATTGTATTTTTAGCTCTTGATTGCTTCCGCCTAGAAAATATCTTTATACTCCTGACTTCTACCAAAGAGTATAAATTCAACGCTGTATACAGTTGGATTAAGGGCTTTTCTGTGGAGCCTTTTCAAGTCTCCAAGCTGCGGTGCTATCTAATTTGAGACTTCAAGTTTTGCCTCGTAGCCGGCGGGCCTCGTCGGGGCAATGAGGGCGGGCTGCTTTCCCTTTTCTCCTGACGTCGAAATGCTGCTTGCAGCACTGGAAAACCAGCAGGCCCTCGTTGCCCCGACTGCTGTTCTTTCCAATAGCATCTGCTTTTCTGGCTTTATCCGTTAAGGGTAAGCACTGTTCGTACCCAAATTTTGTGAATTGTGTTTGAGAAAGGGAATGCTAATCCGGAAACAACAAGAGGTATTTATAAATTTTGTAATTTATAAATACCTCTTCTTTCTATTATCTCTAATAACTTGAGCCAGGTAGCTACTAGCAACTGACACCAGTTTGGCTGTTGAGGGCCTTTTAGCGTTCCGGTGCTGCAAAGCAGCATGGCGTAGTGAAACGAGCCAAGGTTTGCTAAACCGCCCGAAAGAGCCAAACGAGGCCAGCCGGCCACGAGGCAAACTTGAAGCATCAAACTAGATAGCACCCGAGCATGGAGGCGGGAACCGGCTCCAAAGTAAAGCCTTGATTTCTATCAAAAGTCCTTTTTAATTCAACCTAGTGTAAGAATGAGATCTCGTTCATACTATTGCTATTATTACCATCTCCCAATTCCAAATTCATCCTAGCGCCCAGAAAAAAGGAATACTTGATAATCTAATCCGTATATTTTTTAAAAATAGAACTTGCCGTATGGCCGCCAAACCCAAACGTATTGTTTAGAACATAATGTAGCGGTTTCGAAATAGATTTATTTAATACTAACTCTAATCCTTCCGGAATAGCTGGATCCAGATTTTGAGTATTAATGGTGGGCGGAATAATATCTTCCTTCACCGCCATTACACTAATAATACTTTCTACGGCCCCAGCTGCTCCCAGTAAATGCCCGGTCATAGATTTGGTGGCACTAATAGTTACGGGTACGGCGTCAAATACTTTTTTAACACCGTTTAGTTCGCTCAAGTCGCCGATTCCGGTAGAGGTAGCGTGGGCGTTTATGTAATCAATTTGGTTCGGGGTAAGTTGCGCATCGCGGAGCGCTTTTTCCATGCCCAGGGCCGCTCCTAATCCATTCGACGAAGTACCGGTTAAATGGTAAGCATCGCCTGCCATGCCTCCGCCTACCATTTCGGCGTAGATGCGGGCACCTCTTTTAACGGCGTGTTCTAATTCTTCTAAAATTAAAGCGCCGGCACCTTCCCCCATTACAAAACCATCGCGGTCCTGGTCGAAAGGCCGCGAGGCAGTTTCGGGATGATCGTTGCGTTTGGATAAAGCTTGCGCCGAACTAAAACCACCCACCGATGATTCCGTGATAGCCGCTTCGGAACCGCCCGCTACCATAATGCTGGCCTTGCCCATCCGGATGGTATCGAAAGCGCTGATGATAGCCGTATTGGAAGAAGCACACGCCGAAACCGTACAATAATTAGGACCATACAATTTGTGCCGGATCGAGATAACGCCCGCCGCTATATCCACAATCATTTTGGGAATAAAGAAGGGATTAAACCGGGGCGTGCCATCGCCGCTATGGAACTCCCGCAGTTGTTCTTCAAATGTACCAATGCCTCCGTTACCCGTTCCCCAAATAACACCAACTTCGTATCTTTCTGCTTCCGACATTTGCGCAAAATCCAGCCCGGCATCCTGAATAGCCTGGTCGCTAGCCGCAATAGCGTACTGGGTAAATAAATCGTACTTCCGGATTTCCTTTTTTTCCAGAAACTCTTCCGGGTGAAAGTTTTTTACTTCGCAGGCAAACTGCGTTTTAAACTTACTAGAGTCAAATTTAGTAATGGGAGCCGCACCGCTTTTACCGGCTACAATGTTTTCCCAGAATTCTGTTACGGTATTACCCAGGGGCGTTATGGCGCCCAAACCTGTTATTACTACTCTTTTCATATAATATCCCTGATATCCCAGAGTTTGCTTAAAACATCCTGTTTACCAGCCATTGTACCCGTGGGCCAATAAATAAAATTGCCGGAATGGCTACAAAGTAACCTATTAACCAGGATTTAAACCAGATTTGCAGAAAATTTAAAGTAAAGCCTAAATTAACAAAGATAATTGTAAAAGATACCAGACCAGTAGTAATTAAAGCCATCGTAAAAGCAAAAGCCACTTTCTGCTTCATTTTAGTAGATTTAAGGCAGCTTTAAAACTTAACTATTATGCGTTTGCGCTTGCTCCCGCGATTTATTCATGGCTTGCAGGGCAGCCTCCGGCGACGAACGGAATAATTGATAAATTTGCTCGGTATTGCCTACCCGTATTTCATATTCGTTCTTTTCCAGTGCATTCACAAAAGCTTCGGCAACGGCGCGTGCTGAAATCCCATTTTGTCCGCCAATTGGTCGCGAAAATTCGGTATCTACCAAGGGCGGCATTAATTCAAAAACTTTAATGGCTGAAGTTTCGGCTAAAGCCATCCGGAGCGATTGGGTATACGAATGCAAGGCCGCTTTACTCGCAGAGTAGCCCGCCAAAGCTCCAGGCACAAAAGCCACGATCGACGACACATTAACAATAGCCGCTTCGGGTTGATTCTTTAAAATTGGTAACAGCTTTTCATTTAGCCGGATGACTGATAAATAATTAGTATGCATTTCGTCGGCTGCTTTACCAAAGGCATTGGCCGTGGGATTAGTAATATCGTACAATAAAGCGTGTCCGGCATTATTAATAACAATATTTAAGTCTGGGAAATCAGTATATAACGTGTTTACCAGATTATTTACGTCTGCTTCTTTACTCACATCTGAGGCAATGGTGGTAACATTGGGCAATTGAATGGCTGCTTGTTGTAAGCGCTCTTGGTTGCGGCCGGTAATAATTACTTTATTGTGGTTCTGCGTTAATAGTTTGGCTAATTCTAAACCAATACCGGCACTCCCGCCGGTAATCAGGATGGTGTTTTTAGTTGTTTTCATAAAGTTGTATTGGTTTTAATTTTTTAAATTTTAAAAATGAGGCAAGTGCTTACCCCGTGCGCAAACAGCCGGTTTTGTGTATCCAGTAATTGCGCTTCGGTTAGCGCCGTTTGGCCGCCCAAATAAATTATTTTACCTATTGCCCGCAGTTCCCCACTTTTAAGCGTGACGGCCCTTAAGAAATTAGTTTTAAGTTCTATAGTGGTATAGCTCGTACCAGCCGGCAAGGTGCTATGTAAAGCGCAACCCATGGCGGTATCCAGAATAGCCGAAATAACACCACCGTGTACCGTATTAATAGAATTATTATGAAGCAGCTGCGGAATAAAACTAAAAACGACTTCTCCTTCGGTAATATTTACAGCTTTAAAATCCAGCGTTTGCAGCAAAGGCGGATAAGGAATATTACCATTCATAATAACGGTTAAATAATCTAATCCGGATATTGGTTGGTTAAATGCGGAATAGTATTCTGGTTGCAGGTTGGTAGTTTCCACAATTTATATTTATACCAATCGGTATATTTATAACCAAAAAAATCAAGCTAGTCCTTGGATTAATTTTTCGACGGATTGCAGGATGGCTTTCCGGAAATTGGTTTTGCCGGTGAGTTTAGTAATCATAATGGCACCTTCAATCATGGCGATAATGGTTAAGGCTGTTTGTTCAGGGTTTACGTCGGCTCTAAATTCTTTATTTTGCACCCCTTTACTTATTAGCTGCGCTAGTTTACTTTTCCAATCCGTAATGGCTTCAGCGGCTTTATTTTTTAAAAGTGGGTGGGTATCATCGGCTTCAATAGCCGTGTTTAAAATGGGGCATCCCCCCACCGGAAAGGGATATTTTAAAAAGTTATCGTATACCTGCACATACACCAGCAATTTATCCGTAAGGGTAGTTTGCTTTTCTACTTCGGTATTTAAGATCTTTTGGACCTGTGCCAGATTAAAATCAAAAGCGGCTAATGCTACCTCGTCTTTGTTCTCGAAATTACCATAAATGCTGCCCTTAGTTAAACCCGTAGCATCGGTAATATCAGACATAGAAGTACCCGCATAGCCTTTGGTGTTGAAAATAGGCGCCGTTTTTTCTATAATAAACTGCCGGGTTCTTTCTGCTTTGCTCACTTTGTTAATACTGATGATGGTACAAATTTATACCACTTGGTATATTATACAAATTTCAGGAGCAAAAAGTTTAACAATTTTTCTTTTACAGAAATTATTATTGTTGGAATGAGTTACTGCCGAATTATTAAGCAATAATAAATAAGGTGCGATTTAATAATTAGAGCAGCATAAAGTTAATTGCTCAAAGGAGTAAGCTAACTAGTTTTACTATAATAACTTATAGATAACGAAGCAAAATTTTCAAGCTATTAGATGTTAGACTTTGGTGATATTAACCGATTATCTAGCCATAGTATCTTACCACAATCCTGATAATCAATTTAGTAAATTTAATTTTATCCAGTTACGTAAATGATTATAGAGGAGCGTAAAACGGCAGGTGTAAAATAAAACTATAACTTCAAAAAAGATACTTTGCGGCCATTCTAAAGTATCTGATTTTAATTAACTATTCGTTTACTTGCACCGCCGAACATTTTGATTCTTGTTTTTTATGAGTACGCTGCTGAAAGATATTTATTCGCCAAATTTTTATAACCGGTTAGCCGCAAGTTTAGAAAAAGTACTACCAAGTTTTGATAAGCAGAAGTTCATCTCTTTGGTTCTGACAGAAAATTTTGAATTGAAGGAGTTAAAAGAGCGGATGCGGCATACTACCCAGGCTTTGCACGCCTTTATGCCCGCTAATTTTGCCGAAGCCGCTGAATTACTGCCAACTACTATCACTCAGTTAAAAGCCGATGGCTTCGGAGAAGGTCGATTGGAGTTCCTGTTTTTGCCGGATTATATTGAAACCTATGGCTTAAACCATTACGAAAACTCGATAAAGTTGCTGGAGCACGTTACCCAATACATTACCTGTGAATTTGCCATCCGGCCATTTTTGCGGCATTATTACGAACCAACCCTGGCTCAAATGCTCGTCTGGTCGGGGCACGAAAAATACCAGGTACGGCGGCTGGCCAGCGAAGGCTCCCGCCCCCGACTGCCCTGGGCAATGGCAGTACCGGCTTTAAAGAAAGATCCTACTCCTATATTTCCTATTCTGGAAAATTTAAAAGCTGATCCATCGGAGATTGTCCGGCGTAGTGTAGCTAATAACCTGAACGATATTGCTAAAGACCATCCGAACCTGGTAGTACAAACTGCCACTCAATGGAAGGGTGCCAGCAAAGAAACCGATGCGCTGATAAAACACGGCTGCCGTACTTTGCTTAAACAAGGCCACCCGGAGATCTTAACCCATTACGGCCTGTCCGCTAAAAACGTAATTCTTTCCGGCTTCGAAGTAAATACTCCGGTAGTTCCTATTGGTGGCAACTTAGAATTTGTTTTTAAGGTTAAAAACGAGCAATCGGCTAACCAAATAATCCGGGTAGAATACGCTGTTTACTACCTAAAGCAAAATAATACTTACGCCAAAAAAGTATTTAAAATAAGCGAGCGCTTGTTTTTACCCCTCGAAGAAGTTACCATTACCCGGCAGCAAAGTTTCAAACGAATTACTACCCGCACGTTTTACCCGGGCGGGCACCGGCTAGGTTTAATTTTAAACGGTGAGGAAAAAGCCGTTAAATCCTTTGACTTGGTTAGCAAATAACCTCGTTGAATTTCAATGACTCAGAAAGATGTTTTACCCCATATTTTTAACGGGCCACTCAACCCTTTCAACCGTTATTACTTTTTTTCAAATTTTCCAAAAGCTGCCCGAATGCAATCTTGTTAAAAAAGTCTTCTAATTGATTTTTTTTCTGAAGATAGAATAGAAAATCAGGGTCAGGATAGTCCAGTAGCAAGCAAAACCAACCAGAAAAAATAGAGGCGGTGTATCCGGATCTTAATGCAAGAGTTTAATAAAAGGTAACAGAGGTACTATTAAAATAAATTTAACAGGAGCCAGAATAGGGATAAGACCGATTGCCAAGCTGCTTGTGATTCTGATCCCAGGAAAGATTCAGGTGGCTGGTTTAAAAGCAAGTTGGTGCCCACAAGAAAGGCAAACGCCCAAATAAGGAAGCCGGAAATAAACTTTGTTCTGGAAATGTGCATGGCCTATTAATTATAGTCCGTTTTAATGTCCATTACTGCTAAATATTTTAACACTATTTACTAAAGTTAGTCTCCCTAATGAAAGCCATATTGCCGAAAGCGGTTGCGCATAATTACCGGATATACTTTATTATTCCCGTTTATATTCCTTAGACAAGCATATCTAGATTTCACCGTCTAACTTCCGGCGAACGGGGTGCCGAAAATACCAACGGCAAGTTCTGCCCACATAAGGAACAACGCTACCAGAATAGCCGCACAAATAGCAATTCGGTGCTCCATTTTATCTATCCTTCTTAATACTAACTCACACAGGAACCCCGTACTGAGCAGTAGAAATCCCGCCACCATAAAATCAAACAACGACCAATCTACTTCATTGGTGAACTGCATGGCTATGAATGGGATAAGCAGTAGAAGCGCTACGGTGAGCACAATACTAACAAGTCTTTTATTCTGCGTAATCATAATTATGTCTCCTTACTTTTTAACTTTTTATAAAGCTCTATTTAATTGCGAATTCTTTATTTTGTTCATTTTAAAAATTGCCGGTTTATCTTAAGTAACTGAACATAATTAATTCTATATACTGGATGCAGGGATTGCAGTAAAAAATAATTATTAATCAATTACTTACGCATACACAAGTCTAACATCTAATATCTTGATACTTGTGTCTATTTATCTTATTTATTTAAAATGGAAAAGCACGGGGAAAAGAAAAACTACTATAACTGTCCAGGTAAAGTAAACGGGTAAGTATAAGGTAATAGCCCTCCCTACTTCGGTAAGGGCGGCTTTCTTAGTGATTGCTTTAAACAGCATAACCGTTACTAACAGCAGATGTACCAGCATTAAAATATTACCGCCCAGCACCGCCACCCGGTTAGGAGTAATTCCCCATTCCGATATCCGGAAAGAAATAGCCGATAGCGCAATTCCATTTACTACAATCGTTACTATTGACAATAGAAAGAGCACCCATACATCTAAAAAAGAGGTTGATTTGGTGGAGCTTTCGGCCACGGAAAAGAATATCAATGCCATTACGCCAATTAGAAGCAGGTTAAACAGTAACAGAAATTCTCTATCGTTATAAGGGTCTTTACCCGAATAAATAATGGCTCCCAAATAAATAACCAGCATTACTAAAACCAACGGGCTGAATATTTTAGCAATAACCGGCGATACTTTGTTTACTAATTGCGGATTGGTTTGGGTAAGGTAAGTAGCTACTATAGGTACGGCAGGTGCCCCAAAAGCCACTACGTATTCAAAGTAAAAATCCTCAATCTTAAAACCAATCAGGTTAAATAACCCGATGGTTATGCCTGTCATTAATATGCCGGCTATTACCAACAAAGCGGACATTACAGCCAGATCGCCGTTAAAACGCAAAAATTCGAGTCGCTTTTTAAAATGACGGAGTTCGTTGCCGGCAAACGATACGCCCAGTAAAGCCCACAGCAGTAAAGGCAAATGGATGCAGGCTAGTATAAGCGTGTCACTTTTAACATTATCGGGTAGAGAATTGATGTACCCTAAACACACTACTATAACGCCACTGATAAAGGCTATTTTAGTAACCGGTAATGTGTTTTTCCAGGCAAAGTAGGCCGCTAAAAACGGGAACACAATAAAACCAATGTTCCTCGGATAAAAAAACTCCTCGCTAATGGCTAAAATAGCGGGCATTTTAGCTAGTAACCCCGCTATTAAAGATGTCACTACAACGAACCGGAACTCTTTACCGGAACCCCAGGAGATTTCATCCGATTCGTAGTTTAGCCTTTCGTGCCAGAAATCGGCTAGTACATTACCGCTAAGTTGCGGGTATAGGCGCCTGAATTCCTGCTTAAAATCGGCCTTATTTTCCCGGTACAGTTTCTCTAATTGCCTCGGATCGTTTAGATTAGAGAGGATTTCGTTCTTCATCCGTTTATGCTTTAAACTTTTTTAATCAGGAATTTTCATTCTGATTTTTACTTTTTTTTAATCCCACATAGTACCGGCTAACCCTAAAACAATACCCAGCCACAATCCAATGAGGTATACCACAATGCTCAGGAGAATAGCCACTGTTCTGTTGAACCCGCGGGAACTCTGATAATCCAGGAAAGAGTAAAATGCACCACCTATCGCCCCGGCTAATGGCGTAATAATTAATGGTCGAACTTGCCAGAACTTGCCCCATTCCGGATGAGGGTTATCTACTCCAAATACAAAAAATGAGATTACGAGTAAAGCAATTCCTGCTCCTACTACTACTGGTTTAACGAATGATGCCCGATAAATGGACTGGTTTTGAGATTTGTTTTGCTCTGTCATGGTTTAAAATTTTAAGTGAATAGTAAATTGATTTGTATTTAAAGAACTTTGTAATTCAAAGTATAACTATAAAAAAAATGCATCATTCTGTCTGTTGTTTAAAATTAACTGCTCTAAAGCATCTAAATGGTTCTTAAAAGCTTTAGAACCCGCGTATGTAGGGTAATAGGTTGTGTTTGGCTTACGCCCGACAAACTGTTTTTCCACGCGCAGGTACTCTGCTTCTTCCAGCGCCCGCAAGTGGCTAGCCAGGTTACCATCGGTTAGTTGCAAGGTTTCTTTTAAAGTGTTAAAATCAACTTTCTCTTGCACCAGCAGCACCGACATAATGCCCAGTCGTACTTTGCTCTCGAAGGCCTTGTTTATATTTTCCAGATACTCCTTCACCGGTTGCTAGCGTTCGTATTTAAAGTACACCAGTGTCCCATATACAATGTGCAGTACACCAAATCCTACTGTCCAGAGCAACAATCCATAACCCACAAAAACGCTGGCGAACAAACCCAGTACAATCTCGAAAATACCTAAATAACGTATGTCGCTTAAAGTATACTTGCTACCGTTTAGCAGGGCCAATCCGTAAAAAACCAACATAGCCGGTGCCACCAGAAATAAAATATTGTGGTAAATAAGTATTGCACAAAAAGCACCTCCTGTAGCCAAGGGTATAGCCAGATTTAAAAGTAACCGCCTGGATTGATTGTCCCAGAAGCGAAGGTTCTTTTTACGGACATTACGCATAGTAAAGTAAGTAGCGGTACAAAAACCCAGTATAAGAACGCCTACCGCAACGGCTAGCAGAAACAAGATATCTTCGCGGGTTAAGTTGCCGCCCACCTGTTGGTAGTAGTTAATGCTGTGTTGAGTAAAGTACCATTTAACCACCGCCGCTCCAGCAAGCGCCGACAAACCGGCCGAAATTCCGGACAATCCGCTCAACGAGAGGAAGCGGGAAGAACGCTCCATAATGCTGCGGATTTCGTGCAGGGTTTCTAACTGATCTTGCTGCTGATTCATATTAAAGTACTTTGTGTTTCAAAGTTAAAATTAGTTTACGGAAAATCAAGGGGTATGGCTAAAATATTTCAGATAATGTTTGCTGTAAATTGCTAAATGGTAGCTAAAAGGCGCCGTACTAGCACCGAGTAAGGTATCAGCCGATTATGATACCTGTGCTATAAAAGTAACCATTTGGGCTTACAAACAGAGGTATTTGGATCAGATATTACCAAGTAGCTTTAGCTTAAATTTTTCTTTCGTAATCCCCTCACACCCAAACAAGGGGGACTGCGAAAGAAAAGTGATCTGTCCGGTGACCCTTAACCTAAAAATACCAAATTGGAAAGTCAAAAATTGGTTTTAACAGCTTTTTGAATTCATGTTACTTTAAACTCATTTTTGTTTTCTTAACTCAACCAGTCTATTTTTTAATTCAACTGATAAATTGGTTTCATCAGGTGAAATTATAGTAGCTTTTTGACAGAATGGCAGGGCCTGATTTCCTATATATTGTTCGTATCCAGATGTCTTAACAGTGGCAAATGTTTCCCATTCTTCCTTTTTCTCTTGAGAGAGGAACTCACCACATAAAAGGAAGGTCTTTTCATTAGTAGATGATATTAAATATCCCACTTTTACTTTACGGAAATCAATGGGAGTAGGAGGCTGGTGATGACGAAAATCACTAGATGCCGAAGTAATTAAGAATTGAACAATGGAGTCAGGTATGGATTCCTTATTTTCAGAAGTGGTGGCAGCCACTAATGAATCACTTTTGAGTACTTTTTTATTGTCTGAGTTGGATTTACAACTTACTATAGCTGACATGAAAAATGTGTAAGCAAATATCTTTAGGGCGATTATAAAAATAGGTGTCTTCATTTTGCTAACTCAATTTATAAACTTAGTTTTTATCAATGTACTTTTAAAGTCGGTATAGCATTGTCACTAACTAACGGCTAAACATCATTATTACGTTTAGCAAGCTATTATTTGTTGTATAACCACAATTGACAAGTAAATTTATAATAGGATATAATCTAATACCCTTGGAACACCTACTCAATAATCCAATCTGGTTTGCGCTTCAATCCGGAAACAAGAACATAGCTAGCGGCAACGCGCAAGTTAAATTCATGCAACGGGATATTGGCCCTTTTGCGGCTATGGAAGAGTACTCTGAAAGTAACTTTGTCTATTTACTGGAACAAAGTAAGCCAGGAGATTATTTTATTCTTTTTACCCACGAAAAAATTAAGGTGCCGGCCAGCTGGACAACTTTGGTGGAGAAAACCATAACGCAAATGGTATATTTGCACCCTTCGCCTCCATCTATAGTAGCCGATACTAACCTGGTGGTTTTAGAAGAAAAAGACGTTCCGGCCATGCTCGATTTAACCCAAAGAACGAAACCGGGGCCTTTCTTATCCGGCACCATTGAGTTGGGTAATTATATCGGAATTTTTGAGGGCAGTAAGTTAATAGCCATGGCCGGTCAGCGTTTAAAGCCAGGCGTGTATACCGAAATCAGTGCCGTTTGCACCGACCCGGCTTATACTGGAAGGGGATTGGCGCAAAAGATAGTCACTGCTCTGGTAAATAAGATACTGGCCGAATCTCGTATTCCCATGCTTCATTTAAATACCGATAATAACTCGGCTTATAACTTATACACAAAAATTGGCTTTCAAACCCGACGAGAAATAATGGTGTATGTTATTCAAAATAAATAAAGAGACACAAGTATCCCGATAATAGATACCAGATTTTTGTGTAGCTAAATAGTTTATTATAAATAAGATATAAAAAATATTAGTGTCTAAAATAGTAAATTTTGTTTGGGATTTTAAAGGTGCCTAAGCAAATACAGCGTTGGGAGCGGTATATTTAATAAATTAAAGTTTAATTATTTCCTCAAATACCTGCAGTACTTCTTTCTCTGATAAGAGACTGGTATCAATGCGCGGGGTTCCTAGTTCTTCGGCTTGTTTTCTCAAATATTTAAGCCAGTTTTTCATATCGGCAGTAAATAACCCGGGTTGCCTACGATTGTAGGTGAGCCTTTTCCTCATTTCTTCTTCGCTACAATCTAATAGGATAATGGTGTATTCATTAAAGCCTTGTTTGGCAAAACCCGCGCGAATAAATTCTAAGTTTACCTGCCCTTCTAAAAAGATTTTCTTCTTTTCATGTTCTTGCAAAATCCTATCAATCCATTCGTACGTTTTAGCTTCTTGCCAGCCGGAAGGCGACCCAAATTCATTTATCATTTCCGGTACGGAAGGAACGCCGATTGAATCAAAGTGAAAGAATTCCCAAGGTTTGCTTTTGTATTTATTTTCGAGTTGAGTAATTAAAGTTGTTTTCCCTGCACCAGAAGCACCCGTAATAAAATAAATGGTTCTTTCGCGGTTGCCGTTCATGGTTTTAGATTGAGTATTTCGCTTAACGGTAGGGAGCTTTGCATTGAGGGTAGAAATAGCGTACTATCCGGCCCAATACAAGATAAAGTATTAAGTAAAAAGCTGGATAACGAATCTATTTTCAAACTGCGCCGAACGCAAAGCTCCTGTAAATAATTTGTATTAAAGCTAGTTAATTGGCTTCAACGTACTTTTTAAAATTGTTTAATATTGCCTGCCAACCGGAGCGTTGCATTTCTACCTCATTGGTGTTTTCAGCGTCGAAAGTTGTGGTAACTTTTGTGGTTCCTTCCAGGTTTTTAAAATCGGTTGTGGCTTGTCTGCCGTCGCCCATGGTGTAGGTTAGCTTCTTTTGGTCCACCACTTCATCATAAACAGCTTCAAAGTCGAATCCAAAACTACCGTCCTTCGCTTCCATTCTGGCACTATACTTTCCACCGGGCGTTAAATCATTTTCTGCGCGGGGGCATTGCCAGTCATCGGTGGCAAAATTCCAATTTGTAATATGTTCGGGCTTGGTGTAATATTCCCAAACTTTGCTAATTTCCCCGGCAATTGTGGCCTCAACCTTAATTTTTGTTTGCTCCATATTTCTGTTTCTTCTGTAGATTGTTCTTACTTTATTAAAAAATTACTAAATCTGTTTAATTATTACTTACTGGATCGCATTGCTTTAAAAACTTTCAAATTGCTGTCTGATGCTAATTTTTTGTACTCAGGCGTATCACAGGCTACTAAGGCAATTCTTCCGTCTTTGTCGCTGTGTACTCCCCAGCCATAACGTTTTGTTAAGGGAGATGCTCTAAAGCAAGGTTGGCCCTTGGAGAAAAACACTTCTCTTGCCTGCTCCAGTTCGCTTTCCGTTAACGCATTCCGTTCCGCAAATACTTGAAAAAGCACATCATCGGAAGTAAACGTGTAAGGATTTTTAATAACGAGCTCAAACTGAATATTCGCAACAGTTTTTGTATCTCCTTTCACGGGTGGTATTTCTCCGGTTGCGGCGGGGCAATCTTCTGCAATTTGAATAAAGGTATTTGGATAGTTGGTAGTATGAACTTTCATGTAATTTCTGGTTGTACTTTTAAATTTGCGGCTTTGCTTTAGTAGCGGTTACATAGGGCGCAATTGTCGGCCCATTCGCAGGTTTCCTGTCAGGTGCCCATGCACAAAATTGCTTTTACCAGCAGTGTTTCTGCTAATTTGCCGGCGTTTTCGGCAACAATGCTTTACCAGCCCCTACAAGCCGCGTAAAATCTTTTCCATCTTTCTGCCTTTTGCCAATTCATCCACCAACTTATCTAAATACCTAACCTGCTGCGTTAAAGTATTTTCAATATCTTCTATGCGATACCCACAGATTACGCCAGTAATGAGGTGCGCATTGGGGTTGAGCGTGGCCTGCTGGAAAAACAGCTCAAAAGTTACTTTTTCTTTTATGAGGTCCTGCAGTTTATTAGCATCGAAGCCAGTTAACCATTCTATAACCTGGTGCAGTTCTTCTTTGGTTCTGCCTTTCTTCTCTACCTTCGCGAGATACAGAGGATAAACCAATGCGAAAGTCATTTTTGCGATACGTTGATTGTGGGTGGCGGACGTGTTCATATCGGGTATTTTAGCGGGTGCTGTTGACAAATATTGCTGGTAACTGCTACGGCTCGGCAATAGCAGTTCGGTTGTTGCTTTCAATTCTAAATTAAACAAAAATTTTTGCTGTTCTACAAAGATTTATTCGCCGGTATTTTAGTAAATAAATAAAGAGAGCGTAGCTATTTTTTCCAATTTTGCCGACTGAAAGTCTTTATTGCACTTCTTTTAACTTTCATGAAGAAGCATCCACGACGTACCGAACTTATCGCGGAGCATGGCAAAGCGAGTGGCAAAAAAGGTTTCTTCCATTTTCATGAAAACTTGCCCATCTACGGAAAGTAGGGCATACAGTTTTTCCGCTTCCTCTACGGTATTTAGTCTAAGAGAAAGATAAGCACTACGCATGGGCTCGGCATTCGGAATATCGGCTCCCATGAGCACTGTATTGCCAATCTCAATTCTGGCGTGCAGAATGGCCTCTTTCCAATTCTCCGGAATGTTGGCGCTATTAGTTTGCTGTTGGTGGGGCATCATCATGGTGATTTTGCCGCCCAGATGTTGCTCATAAAATTGGAAGGCTTCTTTGCAAGTGCCCGGATAATTAACGTATATGTCGAGCTTCATGGAATAGGTTTTACTTAGGAGATAATTTTACTTTTTTTATATTAATGTTTCTCTTGTATACTCGTCAAAAAATAGCCTTTATAGATAGACCACGCTAATAAAGCAGATAATAGCTTTTTCGAGTTTATAAATAAATTTTGTAATCAAGGAGTGGTCTTGGAAGTATCCCAGCTTACTATTACCTGATACACAATTTACTTATCTGCATTATAGGTATAACCACTTTAGGTAAGAAATATTTTTATTAAAAAGGCGCTTTAAGCAGTAGCCGCTTTGGCGAGTTCTCAGATCCTCTCAGCATTATAGCCTGAATCTGGTTTGTTACTTAAATTTACTGCTTTCAGCCGTTATTGCTTACAGCCCAGGTTAGCGGCGCATTACTTTTTCGCTCTATCTTAGCACCATGAACAAGGAAAATCTGAACCAGGGTACTTTAAATACGAAGCAGCATTTTGAGATTTTAGATGGGCTAAGAGGCATTGCCGCACTGGCAGTGGTCATTTTCCACTTTATGGAATGGATTTTTACTGATATCAACAAAAACATTATTGGGCATGGCTTTTTAGCCGTTGATTTTTTCTTTTGTTTATCGGGCTTTGTTATTGGCTACGCGTACGATGACCGCATCCGGGGAATGGGGACAGGAACGTTTTTTAAGTTAAGGCTGATACGATTACACCCTTTAGTAGTATTGGGTTCTGTTTTAGGATTATTAGCCCTTCTTTTAGATCCTTTTGCCTCACCTATTACGTACAACGCCGGTAAACTTTTTTTGCTGTTTGTTTGCTCCGCTTTCCTCATTCCTTTCCCGGTAATGGAAGACCGCGCCTTTAATCTTTTTGGGCTTAATGCGCCTTCCTGGTCACTTTTTTACGAATACGTGGCCAATCTTTTCTATGCTTTGATTCTTTACCGGTTAGGCCGTCGCTCCCTAACTGTATTAACAATTCTGGCGGCTATTGGCATTTGCCTGGTTAGTTACCGGGCCGGCAACCTGCTGGGCGGATGGTCGAAAGATACTTTCTTAGACGGTGGTGCCCGGGTGGCTTACTCTTTTTTAGCGGGCTTGTTACTGTACCGTTCTAATTGGATTATTAAAAACCGGTTGGGGTTTGCCGGCCTGGGTATTTTGTTGTTTTTAGCCTTTCTCCTGCCCGGGTCTAAATGGAACTGGCTGACGGAAGCCCTGGTGGTACTCTTTTATTTTCCACTGTTGGTTTCCCTGGGAGCTGGCTCCAGCCTATCGCCGCAATGGAAAAAAGTTTGTCGGTTTTCCGGTAACATTTCTTACCCGCTTTACATGACGCATTACGCCGTACTATGGATCTTTGGGAATTATTTTACCAGTAAAAAGCCGCAGCTCAGCGAATTACCCTATATCATTATACCCAGTATCATTGTCCTGGTCGTTTTTGCTTATCTGGTAATGAAGTTCTATGATATACCAGTGAGGCGCTACTTGAGGAAAAAAATCAGCCGGAACAAAAGCATTCCCCCTATTAACCTTAACGGTAGCCGGTAATAGCTGTAAGTTATTTTTTTCTTGTACTCTTGATTCCTCTTATTTTATTTAAAAGTTTATTATAGTCAGCCTTATCTATTGTTCTTTCGTCTATTGTTATTTTTGAACCATGTTCAAATTTCAGAGTTAATTTCCTATACTTTAAATACTTTATATCTTTTGAAAAGAATCGGACAACATTCAAGGGATTGGATGCAAAATCCATATTAACTAGCTTTACTTTATAATGCATTAAATCAGTCAGGTCAACAGTTCTTTTGTATAAGCCCCAAAAATTAGATTTAAATAAATTTGTATTTACTAATTCATAGGTTTCTATTTTCCATAATCCCGGCAGCACAAAAAGAATTATTCCCAGGCTGCACCAAATTATTCCGGCAGGGGAAGTAAGCCCTAAAGAAGGCGATAGCAAGGCCGGAATGATAAAAACTAATCCATACCCAATAATAATATAAGGTATTGTCTTGTCTGATTTAGCTTTCATCCATTTGCTGCTTACGTGGCGCAGTTTAGCAATAGGAGGTATTCTTAGTGCTAAAGCTGCATTAGAAACCAGAAATTGAGTTATGCCCATGTACTAAATCGAAGCTCGTGAGACTGCTTACTGTCAATAGTCTATTATGCGGATGGGCTATTGCTATTTTTAAGTGGTTCATAGTAGAGAATTATTGCCCCACCACCAAAGGTTTTTGTATTTACTAGTTTAAGAGTAATCTTTTCAGATATATTTTTAAATAAAGGCAAACCGCTTCCTGCTATAAGCGGATGAACACAAAGTTGGTATTCGTCTATTAAATTTAGGTTAGTTAAGGCTACTATTAAACCCGGACTGCCCACAAAAATATCTTTATCTACCTGTTGTTTAAGTTCTGAAACTTCTTCTTCCATGTCTTGGTTTGCTAATTTGGCGCTTTCCCAGTCAACATTTTGCAGCGTGCGCGAAAAAACAATTTTAGGTATCTTATCGATTGCTACAGCAAATTCGTCCATTGCTTTTTCACCCGTCGGATTTTCCAATACAGTTCGCCAATATTCCATCAGTTGATAGGTTGTTCTGCCGTATAGAATAGTGCCTGCGTTATTTAACAAGTCGGCGTAATGCTGATGTATTTCTTCGCCAGGGATACCTGAGGTATGGTCGCAAAACCCATCAACGGTCATATTAATAGCGGCAATTAGCTTTCTCATTCTGTTTCATTTAATTAATTAGTAATTTTTTGTTTGCTGGTTGAAGTGTGCGCGGCCGCCAAAGTATTACGCCTATAATGGAGGAGCTTAATCACAGGCAGTATTGTCGGAAAATACCCATGGATATAGATGAAGGGCTAAAGGCTGACTGCTAAGGGCCTGCAATACATCGTGTCGGCGCAAGTTTTATTACCTTTCTAAATTTATTTATTCCTAAATAATAGGGGTATTACCTTCCCAACTTCTACTAATATTTCTTTATTTAAGAGAGGCAGCAACCCGCTATTTGCAATGCTAGCACATTTCGAAACCCAACATTAAGAAGGAATCTTTCTCCGCATTGCCTTCCCGCATTAAACAAGTTGCGCTTTGGGTGCAATGTTCTAAACCCTGACCTGGATCTTTGCGGTGGCGCAGCTACCTTAAAGGTGTTGTTAGCGCTTGGCTTGTTTATTTTCAATCACATAAATTACATTATTTTCATTATCATCGTCATTCCTGTATTCGACTAAAACAAAATTATTCTTTAACAGTAACCTTCGTGAACTTTCATTATTACGATGAGTAAATGCTTCTATTTTTTCTAAATTCAAATTATTAAATCCATAATGCAAAATACTTATTAATGCTTCGCTCATTATTCCGCATCCTTGGAAGTGCGGGTGTAAGTCATATCCCACTTCTGCTGTTTTTCGGTCCTCTGAAATATTCCAAAGACAAATACTTCCGATCATTTCATTATTGCCGAGCTGTGAAATGCACCAATAAAATGATCTGTGCAGGTCCACATTTTCGTTAATTCTTTTTATAAAATTGTTTGCCTCCTCTTGTGACTCCGCACTTGGCCTGTCCACATATTGATTCACAGTCTCATCGGAGCGTAAAAAAGAAATTTCTTTCCAATCCGAATACTTTAATTTTCTCAGAAGCAACCGATCAGTTTTTATTTCCGGAAATTGGCTAGTATTCATTTTTTCTAAGCTTAGAGCTAACGGAAAACGGCTTTGCGATGTGGCGGTATTCCGTGTTATGTCAGAGTAAATTTATCAATAAAGTAGATAGAATTCTATAGTTGAGCACATGTTTGTCAGCCACCATATTGCAAAGCCGATGTTAGCAGCATTCCCTTCTTTTGGCGTATCAGCTCTGAAGCTAAAACTCCTTATATGATCTTGTTCTTTAACCACTGTTTCAGCCAATCAATTTCTTTAGCCTGCGAACTGATAATATTCTCGCAAAGTGTTGTCAAACTCTTTTCATGCCCATATTCAAGATATGCCTTAGCCATATCAACAGCACTTTGATGGTGTGGTATCATTTGGGCTGCAAAATCCTTATCAATGTCGTTGTAGATGATTGTATTGTCATTCATCATTGCCATCATGGAATGGGTCAATGCTTTTTGAAATTCTTCTGAATTTGATGATGCTGTTTTTTCAACTTTAGAAATAAAGTCGTGCATCAATCCTATCTCTTTGTTTTGGTCGTCAATTACCTTTTGAGCAAATGCTTTAAGTTCTGCATTGCTTCCCTTATCAACTACTACTTTAGACATTTCTACAGCCCCTTTATGATGTTCAAGCATCATTGCAGCAAAATCTATATCGTTATTGCCGGTTGGTTTAGCAGCGTGCATATCATGCATCATCTTATCCATTGTTGCTGTAATCGGGTTCATTTTATTTTGATTTTGAGTGTTGGAATTACTTTCATTATGAGCTGCATGATTTAATGTATCTTGACCTGCGGAACTGGTATTTGAATTAGTATTACAAGCAAGTACAATAGATGCAAAGCCTGCAAGTAAAAAGACCTTTTTCATGTTTCGTCTGTTGTTAGATGAACAATTACTACACTTTTCAATTAAACTACTGCCTCGGGTTTAGCAGCACTTTGTGTATGCTTTGTCGTTATCATTAGCAGCACAACTACAGCGGCAATTAGAAGTAATACTGCACCGGCAAAGTAAGCTGCCGTATATCCATAGTTTAGTGCTTCTGCGGCTTGTATCACTATCCCTTTGTTTTTGTTTGCCAATCCATTTTGTAGAGCACTGACAGCTTCGGGTAATTGTTTGTTGGTAACTGTAGTTGCTATCGTCGTGAATATCGCAAGACCAAACGCTGCTCCAACCTGTTGTGCCATGTTTACCAGGGCTGAAGCAACACCTGTTTGCTGCTCTGCTACCCGATGAACTGCTGTTAACGTTAAGGTAACTGCGGCAAGTCCTAAACCAAAAGAGGTCGTAAATACGGCTGGTAGCACATGACCCCAATAAGAAGAACTGGCTGTTAAGGTAGAAAGCCAATACATACCTATTGCAGCTACTAAAAAACCGGGAGTGGCAAGGAAACGAGGCGCAAAACGTTCAGCTAATTTGGAGCTTGCAACTGAACCGAAAATGATACCAAAGCTAAAAGGGAGTAAAGAAAGACCCGTCTTTAAAGGACTGAATTACACTACCTGCTGCAAGAATAAGATGAGCAAATAAGCCGTTCCCATCAACCCCATACCGGCAAAAAGCATTGTCACATAGGAGCCAGACCGGTTACGGTCACTAAATAAGCTCAAAGGAAGAATTGGGTTGTTGCTACGTTTCTGAAGTATGATGAAAATAATTGTTGCGAGTGCAGCAATCACAAAGCTACCTATTGTAAATGGGTCGCTCCATCCATGCTCACCGCCCCGTGTAATACCGTAAGTAAGGGCAACTGTTGCCGCAACACCACTTACAGCTCCTACAAAGTCCAGTTTGCCGCTATTGCGCTCACCTTCCAAAAGTAGCTTGGAACCAAGAAGCACGGCTAAACCAATCGGAACATTAATAAAAAAGACCCACCGCCAATTTAGCACTGCAACCAGAAAGCCACCTAACAGAACACCAATGATGATGCCCAGTGCAGACATAGCGCCATAAACAGCCATAGCAGAATTACGTGGCTTACCTACGGGGAAGTTCGTTGTAATCAGGGCAAGTGCATTTGGTGCAGCCAATGCTGCTCCGATACCTTGTAAAGCACGTGCAGCTATCAAAAAACCGATATTGTTTGCCAATCCCCCGATTAGTGAGGCAGTTGAGAATACTACTAATCCAACGCGAAGTACTTTACGTCTTCCATAAAGGTCTCCGACCCTGCCGCCAAAAAGCAAAAGCCCGCCGAAAGCCAAAATGTAAGCATTGATAACCCAAAGAAGGGTCAACGATGATACATTCATTTCCCTTTGTATGCTGGGCAGGGCAATATTGGCAATGGTATCGTCTAAAACGAACATCAACTGTGCCGTTGCAATCACAGCCAGCGCCATTTTAAGGTGGCTACCTTTCTTTGCTTCTATTCTTTGTTCTTCTATTCTTGTTATCATTTTCATTACTAAATTATTTTTACTAACTCCTCTTTAAAATCTGATTTAGCTACTTTGATGAATTAGATGAACTGTGTAAGCATTAACCCAGACATGGCAATCATTAACCCGTCTTCAATTATTGTTACGGTGCTCATCGGCAGATTGAATACTGCACCCAACCATGCACATTTGATTTTCCGTTTGTTGAGACCTGTTTGAAATACTCCTATAATGCTTATTGTCACTACAGCAAAGGTGACAGCATTGGTAATAAATGGATTAGACCCCGTAATAAAGGCTACGCCTAACAAGAGTTCAATAAAGGCATATACATAACCCCAACTACCCATTTTTTCGCTATGATGTCGTAGGTGGAATAGCTTTCAGCAAAGCCTTTCAGGTCTAGCATTTTGTAGAATGAGAAAACCAGAAAGAACGCTGCCATGAAATTCTGCATCCAGCTTTCCCAACAAAAGCACTGCTTGTTATCTCGGCCAATAAAGTAATGCCTGTAATGAAAGCACCAATGAGAAAAATGGGTTTATAAGTGGCAAGCCATGAAGTTTTTTCTTCAGCTGCAGCCATGTGGTGCATCCCGCCATCTGCTTCTGTTATGGTATAGTTTCCCGCTTTGCTTAGTGCATTTTGTAAAGCACTCACAGGAATATGCTTCTGCATTGTAGTTTTTGCCTGTGTTGCTGAAAGCTGTACGTCAGCTTCTGTAACGTCTCCTAACATTAACAATTGGCTTTTCGCTTTCGCTACACAGTTGTCATAGGTCATTCCGGTAATGTTATATGTATGTGTTATAAGTTATTATTTATGACACAAAATTACGAATGTCTGAAGGGGTAGGCGTTACACAATTATGGAGAAGACTTACAAGATTTTGAGGTTACTCTTAAACCTTATCTAAGAGCTTTCGTTTGTTTTCCCTAACTTTTTGAAATGGCGGGGAGTTAAGCCGGTGACTTTTTAAAACTGATTGGAAGGATGAGCCACACTACTGTACCCAAATATGTATGCTATTTCTGAAAGGCTTAGTTCATCATAGATGATAAACTCTTTCACTTTCTCAATCTTTTGATTGATCAAGTATTTTTCAATTGTGATGTTCTCAACTTCAGAAAAGAGGCTGCTTAGGTAAGAGTAATCTTTATGCAGGGCTTTTGAAAGAATGTCAGAAAGATTGTGCTGCTATTCTTCTTCGGAATAGTGAACCCGTGTTATTATGATATTTTTGGTTTTCTCAATTAGCTGTTGTTTGGAATTGTCTAATAATTCAACCCCCAATGCATCTAAGTTCATTTGAAACTGCACCAATTTGTCTTTTGGTATATCCGCAATAGTGTCTACTTCTCCTAAAGACACTTTGCTGCCTGCAATGCCGAGTTTCTGCATTTCCTGGTCAACAACCATAACGCAGCGGTTGCATACCATATTTTTAATGTAAAGATGCATGTTTTTGTCTCCTAATCGTGCTGTTTAAATAGCAGAGTTTATCAAATAGGATTGCTACTAACGGCTAGTGCTTGAGACGTGCAAGGCCGTCAGTCGTAGCATGGCTTATGCACTAACCGTTAGCAAGTGGTACTTTTAATTATTAATCATTGGGCGTAACTTCTCATCTTTATTCCTTAAATCCAATCCACCTTCATAAATTGACTTTAAGTTAGTCAAATAGAAAGCCCATCCATTGGAGCAACCCAAGCGGACATATTGTTTAGAATTATTATCTAATGGGATATTATGATGCCGCAGTGTAACTATAACATATTCGTCAATTTCCTCGAGGTTCACATCCACTAAACATTCGCCTTCAAAAGTAAACTGTATAAAATCCTTCCCATTCACACTTGTAATCCTTCCTTTCATAGGTTCATCATACAAATACCAAAACCACTCATAAAGTGTGTCTTCTAAAACGTTAACTTGGTATTCGAACGAGGTTTTATCTGAATTGAAGAAATTAACTTTCTTTAAGAACCATTTTTCCAATTCCCTAGGTTTCGTCCAAGCATCATAAATTTCCGACAAGCTAGATTTAACTGCTATTCGCTTCGTAAAAGAAGACCAGTCAAAATTTTCCATATTTATATTTTTACTTGTTGCTAACGGTTCGGGGCTATGCGATGGGGGGAAATCGAAGGACAAATCTTCAATTTTGCACAAAACTTCAATTGAAGAACAACCGTTGAAATTTGCAGTTCCGCCCCACTATTGCAAAACCCTTGTTAGCCGATTGTGCTTTTTTAATGCCCCCTAAGTTCATGTAGCTTGGAAGATAGTAACTCATTCTCTTTTATAAATTCTAATAAATATTCCTCAGTAATTATAAATTGATTATGATTTTTATCTTTTGTAGCTAATATTTGCTCGTCTTCATGTGTTATTTGGAAACTATGAACAATTCGATTTCTTTTGTAAACTAAACTTTTAAATATTACAGCAATTTCATCGCTTGAATTCTCTGTTATAGTATTTTTAATTGGGTCGTTGAATTGACCTGATGTTTTATCTATCAAATTATACCAATTAAAGTTTGCATTGTCAATTCTCAGTATGTTTTCAGTTACGAATTGATTATTAGAGTTAAAAACACAAATTGCTGAACCGAGTAATTCTCGATAATGTTTCGGCGGTAATGCTTGTATTGAATATTGTTCGTACATGATTTATTGACAAGTTTGAGTTTGGTTTAGCATATCGGCTAACTGCCTCGTGTATGAGGCGTTCATGCCTTATATACTTTGTTGGCAGGAGTAGTTTTCTATTCTTTTATAAAGGTTAGGGGCTGGGGATTTGCTGAATTCTTTCTGTAAAAGTCACCAACTTTTAATTCTGCGCCATTAATCACAAAATAGTAGGTCTCATGGCATGTAGAACAGCTTGAAAACAAGCTAAGCAGAGATATGGAATCGCCCTTTATTTGATAGTTGTATAAGCCAGAACCGTATTTTGGAAGTTCATTTCCATTCCTGATTTCCCTTCCTCTACCCAGTGATAAAAACGACCCACCATCGAGTCTTTTAAAAACAATTGTATCCGACCTATCTGTTTGCTCGATCCAAACACCATCCAACTGAGCGGTAGGCTCATTATCTTCTTTACAACTAACTATGCTCGCCACTATAGCCAAGAGCGAAATGAGTAAGTGCATTTTTTTCATAGGATACATTATTTATTAATTCTATAATCAACTGTCGCAAACCTTATTACTTCTATTACTGCCAACTAGCAGATAAACGGAGTTATTCCACATATACTCCCATTCTGGCAGTATAAACAGAGTAAGATTCCAGTTATTTGTTAAAATAAGCAGATAACCGGAACTTCACCATTAAAGAATAAAGGAAATTTACTGAAGCGTTGCCTTAATTGCCGGTGCCGGAGCTTTGGCCACCGCCGCTTTTTACGTCGTCGTTTTGGATGCCGCGTTTTTTGCGGGCAATGCCGCTTTGGAGTTTACCGAAACGGTAATTAAACGATAAGTTAAACCTCCGCATCACGTAATAAGATTCTTGCCGCTGGTAAAACTGAATATCGTTAATCTCGCTTAACCAACGCCGCCGCTTCTGGAAAGGACTATTTACCGAAAAGGACACACTGCCTTTTTCGCCTTTAAACAATTGTTTGTTCACGGAGAACGAGTGGAAGGAATACGAAGCCGAAGTACCCTGCAAGGTAATGCGCGGCGAATTTACACCCAGATTCGCGCTTAACCGCCAGCCTTTGTCCAGGCGGTAACTGGCATAGCCAAAAACGTTGGCAGTAACACCTTCGTTGTTTACCGGTAAACCCCTTAAAAAACTACTTAACCGCACGTAGCTGGCGCTGCCGTTAATATTTACGTTAAACTTTTTGGTAATTACCACGTTCCCGTTCAGCGACAAACCCACCGTATGGTTTTTACCAATGTTCCCGTAAGTAGTAATGGCGGTATCGCCGTTTAAGGTAGTAAAAGACTGAATAGACTCGTTCGTGAAATTATAAAACAAGCTGCCGTTTATAGAAGAACCTTTTATAAAATTACTGTACGATACATCAAAAGCATGATTAACGGCGGGCTGTAAAGCGGGGTTACCAAAGAAAATGTTCCGGGGATCGATCTCGTTGCGGTACGGGTTTAAGTACCAAAGCCCGGGGCGTTCGATGCGCTGCGTATACGAAGTTTTTAAGGAAGCCGTACCTTTTAATTGCCGGGAAAGCGCCACACTCGGAATCAAATTAAAATAATCCTGTTTCACAAACTCGCCCGACGATTTAAAATTAGCATCAATCCGCGTTTCTTCCAGACGGCTGCCCACCCGTAGGCCCCATTTATTTTTCTTTAAACTTAAGGAAGTATAGGCCGCGTAAATATCTTGTTGGTATTCAAAGTTGTTGGTGCGGGTAGGGTCTACGATGTAAGCCTGACTGCTTTCGTCCAGGTCGGAGTAATAATAATCGCTTTTACTATTGCGGAGAATAGATTTTACGCCCACTTCCAAGGTTTGCTTTTTAATGGGCTGCACGTAATCGGCCTGAAAAGTTTGCTCGTTGGTTTTACCGTTATTTTCGGTTTTGCTGATAATACTTTCCGGATAATTCAGGACGGGCACTACCCTAAAATCCGAATAAGAATCGTCGCCGTTTTGGTTAAATTTGTAAGATAAAGTAAATATCTGCTCTTTGTTGCGCTTAAACGTATGTTGGTAATCGAGGCCTACATCTACCCCGCGCCACTGGCCGCTGCCGTTATTTAACCGGTCGTAGGCTTGCGTTAACGCGCCGGTATTATTCAGGTTTTGTACTTTCTGGGTTAAGTCGTTGTTGTTGCGGCCCCGGTTAAAACCTAAGTTAGCCGTTAGTAAGTTTAGTGTATCTATTTCGTAACTCAACTCCCCGCCCGCATACCGGTAATCGCCGTTGTACTGGCTTTCGCCCACCTGGTTTAATTGATTATTGAAAGCATCGCGCCGGAACAAATTATTGCGGCCCGCTGGTGAGGTGTAATCGTTGAAAAAGTAATTACCGGTAGCACCAAACTTTTTTATTTTAGCCGTTATGTAAGCGCCTCCCAGGTAACTCTGCGGTTGTCCGGCCCCAATATTTATGGAGCCGTTATAACCACCCATGGTTTTTTTATTGGTGATAATATTAATAATGCCACCCACGCCTTCGGCCTCGTATTTAGACGGTGGATTGGTAATAACCTCGATGTTTTTAATGGAACTGGCGGGCATGCTTTTAAAAACATCCTTGGGGTTGCGCACAAACAACGACGAGGTTTTGCCGTTTACCAGCACTTTGTAGTTGCTGTTGCCTTTTAGTTCAATGTTATCGTCGGCATCTACGGTAATAAGCGGCACTTTGCGGAGCATGTCCAGGGCCGTCAGGTTTTTACTTTCCGGGTCGGCCCCTACATCGTAGGTAATTTTGTCAATGTCTTGTTTTACCAGGGGCCGTTCGGTTACTATTTCTACTTCCTTCAGCTGTTTGGTAGTAGTAGTCAGATACATTATACCCACGTCTACCATTAATTTTTCGGGTGTAAAAGCCGGTAAATCTATTTTCTTATTACGGTACCCCACAAAAGCCAGCGCTAACTGATACGGCTTAGCCGGTAAGTTATTTACTTCGAAGGAGCCGTCGTCTTTTGACAGAGTTGTTTTAACGGGCTCGTTTTTTCCTTTTTCCAATAGAATAACGGTAACGTAACCTAAAGGCTCCTTTTTTAAGGAATCCTGAATAATTCCTTTTACGGTGCCGGAAATAACAGGAAAAGCAGGTGCATTATCTTGAGCGAATGAAAATAAACAACAACCCAGATTAAGGAAGAGGATAGCTAAAAATTGTTTCATTAGAACCGGTTATAAACAAACTTGAAAATCCAACTGCGGGCAAAGTAATTATAGGCATGGCGAGCAGGAATAACCGTGTATAACACTATTATTCCACCTTGTAAATGCACTAATTGGGTACTAGAAAGTTATTGGTTAAGCAAAGCTTATTAGCCGGTTATTAAAAAAGAGAGGCAAGCCCACGGCAAGTCAAAAGAGTCTCTTCGGAGGTATTGTACCGGATTTACGCGACAACTTAAAAACGGTATTAAAGCTAGTTTATTTGCTTCGGCTTTACAAAATTTTTCGGGTATTGGCTGAGTTAATTTTGTGTTAGCAAATATGTTAGGGGCTTTGGGGGTTATTTGTGGAGCCATTGCAAGGCTCTAAGGTTCGGGGCTGATGCCCGTTAGGAGCCTAAGTTTGCCTCCTAGCCAGCGGGCCTCGTTTGGCTCACCCCTCCGCCTTCGGCACCTCCCCTTGAAAAAAGGGGAGGATTCTGGTTTAGCGAACCTTGGCTCGTTGCACTGCGCTATGGCACCGGAACGCTAAAAGGCCCTCCATAGCCAAACTGGTGTTGGTTACTAGTAGCTGCTGCTTTTACTAATTTTCTTATTTTAGTAAGATGATGTTAAATGCGTGGAATATTTATTAGTAAACAAGTAAAAGAATTTGGAGATATTAAGAAGTTATTACCTTAAAGTAGTAAGTGAAGGCACTTTATTTTAACTGCTTCTTCATGCCCTTGATTACTTGCTGCGTTTCGGCAATACGTCTTTCTAAACCAGCCCGATAATGCCAGGCTTGGTATTGGGGGTCGGCTTGGCGGTTTTTTAGTTCTTTTTTAAGTTCCTTTAAGTATTTCTCGCTTAATTTTAAATAGTGCGGGGCCGTGGCCGGATTATGAAAGTTTTTCCCATCTACCTGCACGTATACTGGGGTAGTATGAGCGGCTTGAGTAGGATTTCCGTAAGCACGGGCAGCGAGCCAGATGCCTTGCTCCGCCGGAATATCGAGGGTTACAGAAAGATGTTCCAGCGACTGGCCAGCTTCCTCAACGGTAATCCGGCTTAATACCTTGCCGTGCCCAATAATTTCTAGCGCTTGTAAAGGTACCTGCGTGGAATGGCCGTAAACGTGAGCCGTTATGTGCAAAGTCGTGCCTTTACTTACCGGCAATTTACTACCGGGAAGTTGGCCATTTACTTCAAAGCTTAACATGGGACCGCTGGAAACAAACGTATGTCCGGCAGCTAATCCTGCTTTCCAGTTATTATAATTAAAAGGACCGTTTACGTAGGTATAAAAACGAACATTACCCAAGCGAGCCGAGCGTTCCGGTGGACCTTTGTCGTGATCGTTGCCGCACCACGGAAAATCAGAGCCGGCTACAGCAGTAACCGGAATACCTAAATCCAGCAAGTGGTAGTAATGATTAGTAATTAAAGGTTTATCTGAAGCGCAGAATTGCAGCAGTTCCAGCACATCTACTTTCCCCCGTAAACCATCCAGAGTAAGGCCCCGGTACCCGTGAAACGTTTCGGCCTGATGCGCATAACCGCTCAATCCGCCCAATTCGCGGAGTTTATCAAAAACCTTATCGTAGTAATAATATTCTTTGGAGTACCGAACCTTGTCGGAGGCTCCTATTCCTAAAGCATGACCTAATTCGGGAGTGCGTGGGTCTTCCTGACCGGAGGTAAGTAAAAAAATTTCTTTCTGGTAAACGCCTTTTTCGCCCCAGGCATATTGCGGATAATACGTTTCCCAAAAATCGCCCATGCGCAGCATTACGCCTACGTGCACATCTTCGGCCTGGGTCCAGTTTAAAAGCAAGGAATCTTCGCGCGGCGAACGCCGGATATGAATGTGGTCATCCGCGGAATACCAACCTTTTGCGGGCATGTTGACCCACCGCTTCAACTGGTATTTTTCTTGGTGTACTTGTCCGGCAGTTATTTGCAAGTCGTGTTGTTGTTCTACATATTCCGGTCCTTTCGCCAAGGATAAATGATACGTGCCCGGTGGCAAATTCAAGCTAAACTGACCGACCACATAAAAAGAACTATCCGGTTGATAATTGTAACCATCGGCATGATCCCAGACGCCATACATCACAGCCACGGCTTCTTTCGGCAATTCTTTTACCGCCCACCCATTCCGGCTTAAACGTACCCGAACCGGCGTTAATCTATTGGTTGAGGCATCTAGTACTTGTACTTCCAAGCGGCCAGTAGATGGTTGTTGCGCGGCTAGAATGCCAGGCCAGCTTAAGACCTGCAGCAATAAGAAAGCATTAAATAGAACTACTTTTCGGACTGGTTTATATTTATGCATTCAATACTATTTGTCAGAATCCCGGATTAAACGGATTTCGCAGATTATAAATTGTTGGTATGGAAAGATAATGTTGGAAAATCATTTTCTCAAAAGCAGGAAAATCGTTTCACGACCATCTGGTGTTACTAAATAATCCGCTCTATAATTTACTTATTATCAAGTTAATCCTTTAATAAAGTAAATCAAGTTTCCGACAATAATCCGTTTAATCCGCGATTCAGAACACTTATACCAAAGCCGGTTTTTCTTCCAGGTGCCGTTCGCCGATTTGCTGGCGCCACATGGCGTAATACAAGCCTTTTTGTTCCAGTAATTCTAAGTGTTTACCAGATTCAGCGATTTTACCGCGTTCCAAAACGTAAATGCAATCGGCGTGCAGCACCGTAGAAAGGCGGTGCGCAATTAAAATGGTCATGTGGCTGGCGCTTAAAGAAACATCGCGTACCGTTTTACTAATTTCTTCTTCGGTTAAAGAATCCAGGGCGGAAGTGGCTTCGTCGAAAACCAATATAGCAGGGTTCCGCAATAAAGCCCGGGCAATACTTAACCGCTGCTTTTCACCACCCGATACTTTTACTCCACCTTCGCCAATTACGGTATCCAAACCTTTATCGGCGCGAGCCAGCAAAGAGCTGCAAGCCGCTTTCCGAAGAGCTTCTAAACAATCGGCATCGGTAGCGCTGGGAGCTACAAAAAGTAAATTTTCGCGGATGGTGCCGGCAAATAATTGCGTGTCCTGGGTAACAAAGCCGATTTGTTCGCGCAAGGTGTCTAAATCCAGTTCCTCGCCCGGAATATTGTTGTATAAAATGCGTCCTTGCTCGGGTTTGTACAAGCCTACCAGCAATTTTACCAGTGTAGTTTTACCAGAGCCCGATGGCCCCACGAAAGCAATGGTTTCGCCTAAGTGCGTTTCAAAGGAAATACCATCTAAAGCCCGGTTAGCGGCGGTTTGGTGCTTAAAGCCCACGTTCTCAAAAGCCAAAGTCTGGATAGTACGCAACGGAACCGGCTGGTGCGGACGAGCTTCTTTGGGAGTGTCCAGTATTTTCTGGAAGTTATCCAGGGAGACTTCGGTTTCGCGGTAAATATTAATAATGTTACCCAGTTCCTGCAAAGGCCCAAAAATAAAGAACGAGTAAATAAACATAGAAATAAAATCACCTACGGTAATGCGGTTAACAAAAACCAGATAAAGCATGAGTAGCAGAATAACATTGCGCAGCAAATTCACACAGGTACCTTGCACAAAGCTTAAACTGCGGATGTATTTTACTTTTTTTAGTTCGAGCTTTAAAATTTTATCGGTGGTGTTGTTCAACCGAATGGTTTCCTGTTGCGCTAAGCCTAAGCTTTTTACCAGTTCAATGTTGCGCAGCGATTCGGTAGTAGCCCCGGCCAATGAGGTGGTTTCGGCTACAATGGTTTTCTGAATTACCTTAATTTTTTTACTTAATACCGAGCTTAGAATCCCCAAAATAGGCACTGCCGAAAAATAAACCGGTGCAATCACCCAGTACACATTCATGGCATATACCACCACGAAGATAATACCGATTAAAGACGTAAACAGAACGTTGATAAAGTTAGAAATAAGCTTCTCTACATCGGTACGTACTTTTTGCAGCTTACCTAAAGTTTCGCCGCTGCGCTGATCTTCAAACACGGAATAAGGCAAATCCAGGGAATGACGCAAACCATCCGAATAAATTTGCGCGCCCAGCCGTTGGGTAATTACATTCACGTAGTAATCCTGAAAAGCTTTGGCTATCCGGGATACCATGGCAACGCCCATGGCCAGTAAAATTAAAGTACCAGCTCCTTTAAAGAACTCCGGGGTAGATAATTTTAATTTTTTAGTAACGGCGGCTGTGGCGTAATCGTCAATTATTTTGCGCAGGATAAGCGGGTCTAAGAGCGAAAAAGTTTGATTGATGGCGGCTAGCAACAAGGCCAGAAAAACCAACCATTTGTATTGTTTTAAATATTCAAAAAGCAATTTCATACGGATAGATTAAGGGCAGAAGAGGAACAGATTAAAAATAACCAGAACTAACTATAAATTGTTATGGGAACCGCAAATTAATTAATAAGTAAATGATTACAGAATTCCGGCTAACCAAGTGACTTTCAAAACTAAAAGTGTTATTTAAAATAAGAGCAAATCATTTTTTCTGCCGGTAATTTACTTAAATTGGAGGTCATAAACCTGAAATTACTCTGGCTACTCAGAATTTTTAGTCTGGTTTTACTTAGCAATCATCTAACGCATCCATATTCAAATTCATGGCAAATAACCGTAGAAGTTTCCTGCAAAAGCTTGGTTTAGGCACTACTGCCTTTGGCCTGAGCACCGCTTTTTCTTTGCCTTCGTTGGCTAGATCTGCTAAAGTAAAAAAGGAGGAAGAGGAGCAGATTTTGTACATCGGGGAAAAAATAGCAATAGCTAATACCGCTTATGGCAAAGTACGCGGTTTTAAACTCCGAGGCATTTATACGTATTTAGGTATTCCATACGGGGCCGATACTTCCGGCGAAAACCGGTTTATGCCACCTAAAAAACCAACTCCCTGGACCGAGATAAAACCTACTATCTGGTGGGGCAATACCGCCCCGCAAAACATGGAAAAGCGCTACGCCGACCCAGTTAGTTCGTTTATCGACCACTGGAACTACGACGATGTAAGCGAAGATTGTTTGCGTCTGAACGTGTGGACACCCGCCATTGCCGATGGTAAAAAACGGCCGGTGATTGTATGGTTACACGGCGGCGGGTATACCAATGGCAACGCCATTGAGCAAGACGGTTACCACGGCGAAAATATTAGCCGCCGCGGCGATGTGGTATACGTTTCGATTAACCACCGCTTAGGACCCATGGGCTTTGCCAACTTTGCCGGTGCTAATGCCACCAAGTACGCGGCTTCGGGTAATGTAGGAATGCTGGATTGCGTAGCGGCTTTGGAATGGGTAAAAGCCAATATCACCAACTTTGGTGGCGACCCGGGTAGCGTTACCATTATTGGCCAATCCGGGGGCGGTGGTAAGGTTTGTACTTTAATGGCGATGCCTTCGGCGAAAGGTTTATTTCATAAAGGAGTAGCCTTGAGTGGAGCAACCTTAAAAGTTACCGAAAAAGAAACTTCCGAAAAGTTAGGAGCTTATATTTTACAGGAAGCTGGTTTAACCAACGACCAGGTAGATAAGCTGCAAGCAATGCCCTGGAAAGAATACTACGAAATAGCCACTAGAGCCAGTAAGAAATTAGCCGATGAAATGAAAGCCGCTGGTAAGCGAGGCGGAAATTGGGCGCCGGTAGCCGATGGTCATTTCCTGCCGCAACATCCTTTCGATCCGGTTGCTTCTCCCCTGTCGGCTGATGTGCCATTGATACTATGCTCCACGTTGAATGAATCGTCGCCGAGCCGCTCCGATGCTTCCCTGGAAAATATTACTTTAGATGCGGTAAAAGAAAAAGTAAAAGACCGTTTTGGTGATAATGCCGGAAAAGTAATTGATTCTTATGCCAAAGCTTTCCCCGAGAGAAAACCTATTGAAATATGGTCGATGGCGGTAAGTAACCGGCAGAATGTAGTGGCCCTGGCGAATGCTAAATCCAAGCAGAAAGCGCCGGTATACGTGGCCTGGTTTGGCTGGCAACCGCCCTTATTCGACAACCGCATGCGTGCCTTCCATTGCAGCGATATTAGTTTCTGGTTCTACAATACCGATTTAATGTACACCCATACCGGTGGTGGTTCACGTCCTAGAAAACTTTCGGCGAAAATGGCGGATTCGTTTTTAAAATTTGCCCGTACCGGTAATCCGAACGGCGGTGGTTTGCCCACCTGGCCTAAATACACTCCGGAAAACGGTGAAACCATGTTCCTGGACGATGTTCCCGTTATTAAAAACGACCCAGATCGCGAAGCCCGTAAAGCGCTGGCCTGATTTTTTAAAATGTTTCAGTTAAGGGTAGAACTCGCGTCAGCGGGCTCTACCCTTTTATCATACCAATGCGCCAATCAGGAGATTGGCTGTTCTGTTATGCGTAGAGCGCTTTGCTAACTCTACGCATAACACATTGATCGTTTTGTAATCAGGTAGAATAAGCCTACTTCTTGCCGTACTTCTGCAAAGCAGCTTTAAAATAACGGCCCTGGCGGGTGGGGGTAAATTTCCAGTCGCTGATGAGCATGGGCGCCCACTGCGGATCGAAAACCCAGATGGTGTAGGAAATCCCATTTGCATCGGCGTATTTGGTAATAGCATCGCCGTAGGATTCATCGCTGATTACCGGCACATGGGCGCCTTTATCATCGGGGCCGCAAAAGCCGATCTCGGTTAAAATAACTGGGTATTTTTTGGCTACATTGCCCCAGTCCAAGGCCCATTGCGGTTCCCAGGGTTTCTCCCTTTTCATGGGGTACGGGTGGCTAACGTAGGCAATGCCTTGAGCGTTGATAGGATCTTGGTTTACCGGCGTAAGATCGTAGGCCCAGTTAAAGCCGGCTACCAATGGTACGGCTTGCGAGCCATTCGCCCGGATTACAACAATTATTTCTTCCATTATCTCTTTCCATTGCGGCCAGGTGCAGGTACCGGCTTGTCCGCCCATTACGGTAGGCTCGTTAAACAGCTCGAACATAGCCACGGTGGTATTGCCTTTATAATGCTTGGCCATGGTGCGCCAAAATTCCAGAGTTTCTTTCTTGGTAGTTTCGTACATGGGGTTCTGGTACAACTCTGAGCGCAAATTACCGATGCTGTGCCAATCGATGATCACGTACAAACCCAATTCGGTAGCCCATTGTACGCCCTGGTCGAGTAGTTTTATATAATTTTCAGAACCTTGTTTACGCCAGGCATTCGGGTGAACCGGGAACCGTACCACATTGGCACCCCAGCTTTTCATTACTTCAAAATATTCTTTATTCCAGTGGCTGTCGCGCTGCAGTTTATCGGGGTCGCTGGTATCTAAACCTCTAAAAACAATGGGCTTACCGCCAGCCGTCACAAACTTATTTCCCTGCACACTTATCAGCGGCAAGGTTGAAGCTGTTTGAGCCAGAGTAATTGTAGCAGATAAGAGTAGCAGGCAAAACAGCGTTACCTGTAGAGTAGTACTTATTTTCATCTTAAAGTTTAAACCGGTTAATTATTTAAGTTTGAAATATAATTTGAAATATAAGATGAATTGTAAACAGAAGATAGATGGTTGTAAAATAAATCTTAGTTTTTTAATTGGCTCAGCCCCTTTTTGTTTTTACTGTGCCGCTGATTTTAAATTAAAATTGATAAGAACAATTACCCTCTTTCGGAATACAAAGTAAAGAGACACAATTATCTGGATATTAGATGTTGGACTTTTGTGTAATTAATAAGTAATCAAAGGTTTATTCTTTTTACTATGATCTCGACCTCAAGTATAGTACATTCATTTTGTACAATAACTTAACTTTATAAAATTCAACTTTACTAAATTGCTCGGTTAGTAGTGGATATCTTTGTTTCTGCTGTCGTTTAATTTCCGATCCAAGCTATACGCGGCACTAATTAAGCCCATGTGGGTAAACGCCTGCGGAAAGTTACCCAGGTGTTCGCCCTGAAAGCCTAACTGCTCGGCATAGAGCCCCAGGTGATTTGCATAGCCCAACATTTTTTCGAAATAAAACCGGGCTTTTTCCAGTTCACCGGCCCGGGATAAGCACTCCACGTACCAAAACGTACACATAGAGAACGTTCCTTCCCGGCTAATTAAACCGTCCGAAGCTGCCACTTCGGGGTTGTACCGGTACACGAGCGAATCAGAAACAAGTTCGCTTTCAATTCTTTTTAACGTAGATAGCCATCTGGGATCTTTGGGACTGATAAACCGGATTAAGGGCATGAGTAACGAAGAAGCATCGACGGTAGTGGAGCCGGGGAACTGCATAAAGGCGGCTTTTTCCGGATTCCAGAAATCAGTGAAAATGCTGTCAAAAATACGATCTCTTTCTTTGCGCCAGTTTTCATTTAAGGGGAAAGACCGCATTTCAGCAATTTTAACGGCGCGGTCCAGCGCTACCCAGCACAGTAAACGGGAGTAAAGGAAATTCTTTTGCCCACCTCTTACTTCCCAAATACCTTCATCGGGTTGGTTCCAGTTTTGGCTCAGCCAGTTTATTTGTTCTTCCAGGTTTTTCCAGAAATCGTACGAAATAGGATCGCCGTATTTGTTATACAGGTAAACGGAGTCCATTAGCTCGCCGTAAATATCCAGTTGTAATTGGCTATAAGCATTATTGCCAATCCGGACCGGAGCTGATTGCTGGTAACCTTCCAGGTTTTCCAGGATAGTTTCTTCCAGCTGTCGATTTCCGTCTATGGAGTACATAATGCCCAGACGATTTTGCCCCTTCACGTCCGGACAAATCTTTTCTATCCAGTTCATAAAGGCACTTGCTTCTTTGGTATAACCCAACCGGATAAAGGCATACACGGTAAAAGAGGCATCCCGAATCCAGGTATAACGATAATCCCAGTTCCGTTTGCCTCTAATGCTTTCGGGCAAACTAAAAGTAGGAGCGGCTATTATGGAACCATACTTATAAGAGGTAAGCAATTTTAAAACTAAAGCGGAGCGATTTACTATTTCCAGCCACCGGCCTTTGTAAGTAGACTGGGCAATCCAGTTTTTCCAATAATTAACCGTTCTAAAAAGACTTTCGGTAATAAAGTTTTCGAAGTCTTTTTGCTGGTTATGGTTTTGATCAATATGCTCTAAAAGGAAATCGGCCGTTTGGTTGGGAGATAAGGAGAATTCTGCCACCACATCTCCGTTTCTAATTTGGAGCGGAACCGAACTCATTAATTTTAAAACGGTTTTGTCGGGACCGTCGCTGGTGAAAATTACCACTGTTTCAGATTTAGCTTCTACGGTATGACCGCTGCGGCCGTAGTTAAAACGGGGCTGGCAGTGCATGGTATACTTTACTTCGCCGCGTACGGTAGTTACCCTTCTAATTAATTCTTTGCCGTTATACAGTTCTTCTACCGGCATAAAATCAGTGACTTCCCCCACACCATCCGGAGATAAAAAGCGGGTAAGCAGCACATTGGTATCGGGCAGGTAGAGCTGTTTTGTTTTTACTTGAGTAAACTCCGGTCTAATCCAGAAGCTTCCGCCTTTTTCTGCGTCCAATAAGGCGGCAAAAATGCTCGGCGAATCGAAGTTAGGGAAACACATGAAATCGATGGAGCCGTTTAGGCCTACCAAGGCAACTGTATTTAAATCTCCTATAACCCCGTAATTTTCTATTGGTTGATAACTCATGTTTTACCTCTACGTTTGCTCTAACTAACGCAATTATACGTGCCGTGTTCGCTGGTATTTACTAAGTGCAAGCTATAAATAACCGGGTACTAAACAGAAAAGACTAAAAGGACATAAAATGAATACTGGCTGTGGAGTAAACCCGAATTTTTACTATTTTTTTAAGAGTTTATACTTTCTACCAGGTTCATTAACGCTTGCATGGTTTTCCAGTTGCGGGTAGTCGCATTTACTTTTAATTTACTCTCGAAAAAATTATTGTGCAGTTTGGTTCGGCCGTAGCCATTCGGGCAAGACAGGTAAATGGTATTTTTGACTATTCTAAATTCATCTGGCAGGTACAGGGCAGGATTTATTTTGGCTACTCGATCAGGAGTGGGTTCGCTGGCTAAGAGGGTAACGTGCAGTTTGGAAGTGTCTTCGTCTTGGTTGATGATAAAAGGGTTATTTTGTAAAACCCGCTCCCACTCGGTTTGATCTTTTACCAGCACGGGAACAGAAAACTGGAATTTTTCGGTAATGGCACGAGCTATTTGTTCTTCTAAATTAGTTGCACCTTGTTTTTCAGTCTGAAAAACAACATTCCCGCTTTGCACATACGTTTTAACATTTTTTAAATTTAAACTTTGAAACAGAGCAAGCAGCTCAGGCATTTTCATCATTTTTTGTCCGCTTACATTAATGCCGCGCAATAAAGCTATGTAGGTTTGCATAAGAATGGAGTTATAACTAGCAAGTTAGCCGGATAATGGCGCATTAAAAAGTTTGATTTGATAGGTTAGCTTGTTATAACAGAGTTAATAAAAGTTGTTCCGCGAGCCTTTTCAAGTCTCCAGGCGGCGGTGCTAATGAGATTTGACAAGGCTGAGTTTGCCTCGTGGCCGGCGGGCCTAGTTTGGCTCTTTCGGGCGGTTTAGCGAACCTTGGCTCGTTGCACTGCGCCATGCTGCTTTGCAGCACCGGAACACTAAAAGGCCCTCCATAGCCAAACTGGTGTCAGTGCTTGTAGCTTCTGGGTTCTGTCACATTGCGGTAATAGAATGAATGATCACGTTTTCCTTCCTAACATATTAATACTAATATGTTAGGATTTATGCGCCTTAAACGAAGTTAAAAATTGGTTAAAGCTCTAAATCTAAACATTCTTCTAAAATATAAGCGCAGTATTAAATTGGTTTTAATATAGTATTTAAGTAGATAAAGGATCCTTTTGAAAAAAGTAAATTTTAATTTTCTGGCAAAGAAAAGGTCTTCTTCAATAGTAGAAGCAGACCTTTTCTTTTATAATACTTTTCTTTTTATAATCTATTATGTTAAGAACCCATTTCGTCGGCGCTGGGTCCGTAGCTGCCTGGGATAGGAATGTTTAACAACCGCAGGTAAACGCCTAGCTGTGCCCGGTGATGGATGAGCTGGCTAAGGGCATGCCGGATAACTTCATATTTGGTGTAAACAGCGTAAACCTGATCACCGTTACGTAAGGTCCAGTTAGGTAACAAGTCTTCTTCGGAAGCTTTATTCAAGGATTCAGTACCAGAAGCAATTGATTCTTCTAAAAGCTGTAATAGCTCGGCGGTAGTATTTATTTTTCTCGGATTATACGGGCTTGTGGCAAAATCCAGTTCGTCGGTAGTAAGGCCCATAGTTATCCAAGTGGGTAATTCGGCAATGTGCGTAGCCAATTGCCGAATAGTCATACTTTTGGGATGGGGTTGCCAGTCGTACTTGTCATCCGGAATGCGGGATAACATTTTACGGGTAGTTTCTACTTCCTGGGCCAGTTCTTTGGGAAGCAAATCGAGTACGGACAAAGTTTGAATTTCGGGCATAGTTTTATAGTTTTAGTGTTATGCTACAAAGTAAATAACCGCCACTGACAACCCTATGGCAGTGTGTTTTTAAACCAGAAAAATTTATTTAAGCCAGGCTAAACAAGTACAAATAGCAAAGAAAAATAAGGAATGAATAATATTAAATTCAAATTATATAACGCTATGCGATAGTACCCGGTAACTACAGGCAACCAACACCAGTTTGGCTCTCTCGGGCCTTTTACCGTTCCGGTGCTGCAAAGCAGCATGGCGCAGTGCAACGAGCCAAGGTTCGCTAAACCGCCCTCCATAGCCAAACGAGGCCCGCCGGCCACGAGGCAAACACGGACTGTTAAAATCGTATCTGCACTATTCTATTGAGACTTGAAAAGTATCAACGGATGAACCGAATCTGCTGTTAAAAAAAACGCCTAACCAATTTTAAAATAGTTAGGCGCTTGAGTCATAGGTGAAATAGTAAAATTTACTTAGCCCGATTAAACACGAATAAATCTTTAAACACCCACTTGCCATTTTCCTGATTACCCCGGGCAATAACAAATTGGGTAGGCGACCGTTTCTCGTATAAAATTCTTAAATCTTCTCCTTCTTTCTGGAAAATAGCCCGGTCTTTACTCGCTTCCACGAAATTATAACGGTCTTGTTTATCTTTTTCTTCTGTTCCCACTAAGCCCGGCTGAAAGTGTTTCACCAACGAAACCAATCCATTTGACGTTTGCTCGTAAGCCAGAATTTCGTATAAATTTGCTTTGCCGTCCTTCATCATGCGCATAAAGCCTAGTATATTACCGTTTTCCGGTGCCAGCCAAACCCCATCTATCGTTCTTCCATCGGCAGCAGTAGCTTTCCAGTTACCCTGAATAAAGCTAACATCTGCAACGGAGCCACCTTTCGGTTGCGTTTGGCCATAAACGTGCGGCAATAAACCAGCGAAAACAAAAACTAAAAGCAAAACAAAAATGCGTTTCATAGAAGCAGAAATTAAGTTAAAGTTTTAAATTTTTAAAAATACAAATTGGTTTTAGTAAATAGTCACCAATATAAAGCCATTAAACTTTTAATCTGACAATTAATGGCTGGAAGACCATTCCAGTAAAGAATTATTTTCCTGTTATTCAGGAACAAATCATCGGGTTAAGTTGCTACCCAGGTTTCTTCTGAATAGCAAGAATGAGGAAAATTCCTGCAAAAACCAGCAACTTGCAACCGCAAACTAAGCTGTTAAATTCACCTGCTTGCCGGTAGCCGCCGCTTTATAAATGGCCTCCACAATTCTTACATCGCGTAAACCTTCTTCGCCGGTCACCAGTAGGGGTTTGCCTTGCATAATAGCTTGAGCATCGTCGTCCATTTGCTTGGCTTGCTGCCAGGGAGCTTTATACGGATGGTTAATTTCTCCGAGTGGGCTGCTACCTTTCACGCCATCGTACGCCGAGAAAGGCGCCAATCTAATGTCTCCTTTTTCGCAGTTAATGTTCATGAAGTTTACATTCTCCCCAAAACTGCTTTTAATATCGGCCAAAATTCCACCCGGAAACTCTAAGGTAGCAACTGCGGTTTCGGCTAAACCATTCTTGTAAATTTCGGGGCGAGTGGTAGATGTTTTAGCCATTACTACGGCAATAGGTTCCATACCGGTACCTAAGCGGGCTCCTTGTATGGCGTATACGCCCATGTCGTGCATTACGCCACCGCCCATTTCTTTTTTCTGTTTCCAGTGAGTGGTGCGGTCATCGCGGTAACCGGCGGCGCATTTTAGGCTCTGAACTTTACCTAACAATTGTTGCTTTACAATGCGCCGGTACTCTTGCGTGTTCGGCTCGTGCTGCAAACGGTACCCAATAGCCAACGGTTGCTTATTTTTCCGGCAAGCATCTATCATGGCCTGGCACTCTTCAGAGGTTACTGCCATTGGTTTCTCGCACCACACCGCTTTCCCCGCATTAGCTGCCCGAACCACGTACTCCCGGTGCATAGAAGGGGGTAGCACCACGTACACCACATCTATATCCGGGTTATTGGCAATGGTATCAAAGTTTTGGTAGTTGTAAATATTTTTATCCGGAATGTTATACTTCTTTTTCCAGGTTTCGGCTTTATCCGGAGAGCCGGTTACAATACCGGCCAGGTAACAATTTTTGGTTTGCTGCAAAGCCGGAGCCAGTAAATCGGTGCTGTAATAGCCCAAACCCACTAAGGCTACCCCCAAGCGGGTTTTCTGCGGGCGGGTAGCGGCCAACAAGGTGTTGGGCGAGAATATAGCAGTTGCGCTGCTTAAAGCCAGAATCTTAATAGCGTCGCGGCGAGAAGTAAAGGTCATAGTTTCAATAGTTTAAGTTGTTACTAGCAAATAGCTCAAATTATTTTTTTCTTTTTAGTAATTCATCTGCTCCCCAAAGACTTATTCCTTCGGGCAAATTCAGTATTAGGTCTTTTTTCAAAAATACAAGATAATAATTTTACCCCATAGGCAACACCTTATCCTTTCTTAAAATAAGTAACTAAACAAATTTAATTTCTTATACAGGATGCGGAATTTGCAATATCTTACTAATAATAAAAGACTTAACTAAACAAAAGTCTAACAGCTAATATCTTGATACTTGTGTCTCTTTACTTAGTGCTTAAAAGTTAAGGAATGTAGCAAAGAAAAGAGCCGCTGGCTGAAAAATAACAGATGCCGTTTTAATTAAAATTAAATTATTCACCAATCCAGCGAAGCGAATAAAATATACCAATGATTTAGCTGGAAGAAGGTAAAATAGGGTGAGCAAGGAAAGATAAGGATTAATTCTGTACTTTCGGATTCTAAATAAAAGGCTTAATCTTTAAATTTCTTACATGAAAAAAGGGGTTTTATTATTTCTCACATTTCTGCTTTCCGGAAGTTTAGCGATAGCGCAGGTAAAAGATCCTGTGATAGAAAGCATTGTGAAAGAAGCAAACGAGAATTCACAATTAGAAAAACTGGCGCACGAACTTATGGATGTAATTGGGCCGAGGTTGGTAGGTACGCCGCAAATGAAACAAGCCGGCGATTGGGCAGTAGCCAAATACAAAGACTGGAACATTAGCGCTCGCACGGAAAATTGGGGCGAGTGGCGTGGTTGGGAACGGGGTATTTCGCACATTGATTTAGTTTATCCCCGCACCGAATCGCTGGAAGGAATGCAATTAGCCTGGAGCCCGGGCATGAAGAAAGCCGTAACTGCCGAGCTCATTATTATTCCGGATGTAACCGATTCGATGGAATTTAAGAAATGGATGCCAGCGGTAAAAGGTAAGTTTGTCCTGATTTCGATGAACCAGCCCACCGGCCGGCCCGATTATAACTGGCAGGAATTTGCTAAAAAAGAATCTTTCGAGAAAATGAAAGCCGACCGCACCGCGCAAACCGAAGCTTGGCGGAATCGCATTAGCAAAACCGGGCATACCCCGCGTACTTTATCCGTAGCCTTAGAGAAAGCTGGAGCAGCCGGCGTTGTTACCTGTAATTGGTCGAATGGTTTTGGCGTGAATAAAATATTTGCCGCCTACACTAAAAAAATACCTACGATTGATATTTCGCTGGAAGATTACGGCTTGCTTTACCGCCTCACCGAATCGGGCCATAAACCTAAAATACGGGTGCAAACCGAGTCGAAGGAAAAAGGGAGGGTGCCTGCTTTTAACACCATTGCCGAAATAAAAGGCTCTGAAAAACCAAACGAGTACGTTATTTTGTCGGCGCATTTTGATTCCTGGGATGGAGGCACCGGCGCAACGGATAATGGCACCGGCACCTTAACCATGATGGAAGCCATGCGCATTTTAAAGAAAGTTTATCCGAACCCGAAACGCACGATTTTAGTTGGTCACTGGGGCAGCGAAGAACAAGGTTTAAACGGTTCGCGGGCTTTTGTGGCCGATCACCTGGAAATTGTGCAGAACGTGCAGGCAGTATTTAACCAGGATAACGGCACTGGCCGGGTAGTAAACTTAGCGGGACAAGGATTTTTAAATTCGTACGAGTACCTGGGCCGTTGGTTAACCAAAGTGCCCGATGAAATTCGTTCGCAAATTCAAACCAGTTTCCCCGGGTCTCCGGGTACCGGTGGCTCTGATTTTGCTTCGTTTGTGGCGGCCGGAGCACCCGCGTTTTCCTTAAGTTCTTTAAACTGGTCGTACGGCACCTATACCTGGCACACCAACCGCGATACCTACGATAAAATTGTGTTTGATGATGTACGGAGTAATGCCATTTTAACCGCAATTCTAGCGTACATGGCCAGCGAAGACCCTGATAAAACTTCGCGCGATAAAAGCGTATTGCCGATTAACTCCCAAACCGGGCAGCCGGGCTCCTGGCCAGAACCGCGTCAGCCTACTCGCCGGGGTGGTTTAGATTAAGCTTTTTGCTAATACAAAAAAGAGTTCGTTATCTGTGTACTTTAAGCCAGTTACCGTCTCCATTCTATGGCCCTGATGTGGTGGAACCGTAACCAGTTTGCCTCCTGGCCTGCGGATTCACTTCCGTGTCTTTTCCGCTGGAGCAATAAGATGTTTTGAATGATGCTGGCAAGTAGATTAGCAGTTCATTTAAAATAATGCAAAATCTTCTAAATTAACTATCATAAGGGCTATGGCTTAAAGTAGTTAATTTAGAAGATTGGGTATTACCTACTGCTTCACTATTTTCGTTTGGGCAGCATTGGTAGGAGTAGTAATATTTAAGATATAAATACCGGCCGGTAGATGTTGTACATTTACTTTTAGCTCGTTGCCAGTTGAATTCTTTGATTCTGTTCGATGGTAAACTACTTTACCCAAAGCATCTGTTACCGTTATTGTTACTTTTTCCAAGGGCATCGCTCCAACTTGAACCGTTACTTCGGCATCTTTATCTGTAACCGGATTTGGATAAGCTAACAGCGTTGGAACAACCTGGTCGAAACGGAGGGCCTTAGGTCCGTAATACTTATTGGTTCCATTCCAATCGGTTTGCTTCAAGCGGTAGTAAATGGTTCCGGTTCCTAATGGGCGGTGCGTAAATGTATAGTCCTGCAAGGTAGTTGCATTCGGATTAAGAGATTTTACAAAACCTACTCCTTCAAAATGAATAGCATCCGATGATGCTTCTATACCAAACCCAGCATTATTTTTTTCCGTAGCCGTTTGCCAGGTTAATACCGCATTTTGGCCTTTTTTTACCACATTAAAATAAGTTAATTCTACCGGTAGTGGGTTATTCTCATCCGAAACAGTTAAGGTAGAAAAAGAAGTTACGGTAGCTGAAATTTGATGGTTACTGGCATCCTGGTTAACTTTGCTTACATCATAATACGTACTTAAATCGTCGCCTTGCGTTTTCCAGACCCGGGCGCTACTTAAATCTTTTCCGTTATCATCGTCGGCTACCCAGGCTAAAGTAACATTAACGGGGCCAGCAGGTTGGTTAGTGGGTAGCACCTCCCAGCGGCGGTTAATGCCTTCATGGCCATTTTCTGGTATCAAAATACTACTACCAGGACCCGCCACCCGGGTTACACTAGTACTACCCGTTTGTGCTCCGTTGCCTAGTGTAAATCCAATGCCGCCAAAATCAGAACCAGCATTATCTATTATTCGGTTAACACTTAAATTGCCCACTACGTATCTCCCTTCCGCTTCTCCGGTAATAGTGGCCGCAGTACCTAATATCAAGAAATTGCTTTCCGTAATAATATTATTAGCTACCATATTTACATTATTGCCCACGATAAAACTCTCTCCCAGCAATTTATCTCCCGTACCGGAAATAACTAAATTATAGTAATTGAAAGGTGGAATTGTTTGTTCGCCCCCATTAAACTCGATAGTTGTGGTAGTGGTGGTATAACTCACCCCAACAGCAACCGGGGAAAATACTTCCGAAATTTTTAAGGTAGCTGGTAAAGTTGGTAAAGTAATGGTGGAGTTATCTGCCCTAGTACTGGAAATAGTTAAGTTCGCGTAGTTTCCAGCGGAAACTGTTTGGGAGGCTGTACCATTGTACTCTACCGTTGAACCCGGATTTAAAGTAACTCTTAAAGAACTGGCAAAGGAAGTATTGGTGCCGCTCATTAAACCATTACTATTAGCCGTAGTTACCGTTCCGTTTATAGTTGCTTTTCCGGTACCAACAATATTTCGGGTTAGTGTTATAACCGCTCCTGGTTCAATAGTTAAATTAGCATTAGGTCCAAGATTAAAAGCAGTACCCGCTCCGGATATAGTTCCGGCTTTAGCTGCTCCGCCCGCACTACCGGTTAACTTTATAGTAGTTGCTGTCGCCGGATTAAAACTTAACGAACCTTTGGTTACTGTTATATTTCTGCCTATGGTTATAGTGCCGACCAGATTTAAGTTACAAACAGGGTTAGGAGATCCGGAAGGAGCCGATAAGATTAAGTCTTTTAATATTGTTAAGTTTCCGGTACCGGTTATGGTTTGATTAAAAGACGCAGCATTAAAACTAATAGTGCCATACGTGCGGTTTAGTAGATCCGGAACCGTATTTACGTCGTGGCGGTAAACGGTATTTACCTCAAATACAACTACGTTACTGGTACTGGTACCAAAAGGGGAACCACCCGTAACAGACTGATTATAGTAGACGGAGTTAGAAGAAAATTGAACCGAGTTGTTGTAAGTACTACCAAAAGGAGAACCCGAAAAGTTAGCTCCGGCATAAAAGGTGCTGCCCGATTGAAATACTAGTGTATTACCTCCGGTTGATATATTATTGGCATATAACCGATGCTCGGCTAATCCTACCCCCAGAAAAGTAATAGTACCCACCACGGTACCCGTTGCTCCCGGTAAAATATTAATAATGAGATCGGCTCCAGCGGTTGAATTAGTTACAACAAGTTTGGCTCCGGTAGCTATTATAAAATCTTGCGCGGTGCCTACTGCTACATCATTGTTAATATTTAAAGTTTTATCCGTAGCAACACTAAAAGTAACATTAACATCCTTTACAACATTCAGATAACCAATTGTTTCTTCAGAAGAAGCAAAATCCAGAACTGGATTTACAGAAACACTTTCAAATATAAGTAAATCATTAGTAGAAGGCGAAGTACGGGCTGGTGTCCAGCTGTTTGGGTTAGCCCAGCTAGCAGAAGTGTTATTCCAGGTATATGTGGTATTTGTTATGTTAAAAGGAGCACTTGCAGAGCCCGAGGTTGTAGTTACAGTTACTAAACCTGTAGCTGCCCCAACCGGAATAACGGCGGTTAATTGGGTATTATTCACAAACGTTTTAGTAGCTGTTACGCTGTTACTGTTACCGGATTTATCTGTAAATTTAACGGTAGCAGCAGAAGTAAAACTGGTACCATTAATAGTAATGGTGTTCCCAATTATAGCCGATGAAGCGCTACCGGGACCAATTATGGAAATAATAGAGGGCGGGGGAGTAAATGAGGCGGAACTGGTTCCCGTACCGCTCGGGGTAGTCACTGATATGATACCGGTACTAGCATTCGCTGGTACTAAAGCAGTAATTTTAGTGGCACTATTTACAGTAAAACTGGCTTCCGTTCCATTAAACTTAACGGATGTTGTTCCAGTAAAACTAGTGCCGGTAATTACCACAGAAGCGTCTGTTGGGCCAAATGTTGGCGTAAAACTGGTGATTTTGGGTAAAATATAAAACGTCTGGGCACTTATAATCGTGCCACCGGCATTACTTACACTTATGGGCCCGGAAGTAGCGCCCGGTGGTATAATAGCAGTAACCCTAGTATTACTAACTATAGAAAAGCTAGCCGCGGGGACTCCGTTAAAAGTAACACCAGTAGTATTAATTAAATTAGTACCATTAATAGTAGCAGTAGCTCCTTCAGCAGCCCCACCAACAGGAGAAAGCGAAGATATAGTAGCCGCTAAAATTACTGCTGTACCCGTTACATTAAGGATATACGTTTCCTCATCTGCATCATTATTTACAATAGTAATTACGGCATTCTTAATGCCTGGTACATTATTTTTCGGCGAAAAATCTAACGTAAAAGTAGTATTGGTACCCGGGGCTATTACTAAGGTCGTGGCGGTTTTGTTAAGGGTAAACTGGTCGGCATTGGCACCGGTTAAAGTAATATTCGAAATAGTTAAATTGCCTGTGCCGCTATTTTCGATGGTAAATGTTACCGTTGGGCCCGTAGTTTTAACATTTTGGTTGGCAAATGTATAATCGCTGCCGCTTAGTTTATTAGTAGTTCCCTGTTTTAAATTAATTTCCGGAGTATTAGTTTCTCCGTATGCTAATTCTGTTATCAGAAGTAAAGAAAATAGAAATACAACCTTTAGGCTGGATGGTACTTTACAGTTATAACTTGGGTAAATAATGTTCATCGCTAGGCTATTTAAATAATATTTCCTTACTATTTAAAAGTTACTGGCTGCATTTTGTCCATAGCTAGGTAAACAAAGCTTACTCTGTTCTTTTTATTTAATAAGGAAAGAAGAAAAGAATTTTGAAACAGGTACTGTTTAGGTTTTAGTAAATTTATTTCAACAATTATATAATCATAAAGCTACTATTCACTCAAAAAAGTAAAAGGTACGGTGTTTTAACCTAATCTGATTTATTCTTATTCCAATACCCTGCCTTGTTTATGAATTTTTATTCAATATTTTAAAATAAGTACAAGTTTTAAACATTAAATAGTTATAAAAATAAAAAGCTCTGTATTACACAGAGCTTTTTTAATTTTTTGCCATAGTAGTTTATTACCCGTAGGCGGGTTTATCAATATTGGGTTTATTGGTATTCCGGTTAGGATGGCTGCCAGGTGTTTGAGGAAGATCTGGTTCTCCGTTTTCGTCGGTATATTTTTCCCCTAGCTCATCCATTGCCTTAAGCGAGCTTTCGGCATCAATATCTTTCATTCCTCCTACTCCATCGCCAGTCGGATCGCCTATTGGTCTTTTAGATTGCTTACTGGTATTATTACTTTTGTACGGCATAACTACCTCCTTCTTTTATTTAAAATTTACTAAAAGTTTAATGGCGGCTCTTTGGTATACTAAGTTTTATGTAAAAGCAATAGAAAATCCTAACGGCTAACACCAATACAGCTTAAGTATTTTCTTACTGTATTATTTAGTGCCGGTAGTTTTTCTGAGGTAAACCCTGAAGCAGCCGCTAATTTATTTTTTATAAACGATCATCGTCGTCTTCATCGTCCTCATCCAGGTCCAGATCGTCGTCATCATCGAAGTCATCGTCCAGATCGGTATCAAAATCATCGTCTGGTATTTCGCTGATGTCTAAATCATCATCGTCGAAATCATCATCGGTGTCTACATCATCAAAATCATCATCGTCATCAGCCACGTCATCGTCATCGCCGAGAGCGTAAATGGTTTGACCACGGTTTAATTGGTCGCTGGTTTGTAAGCCATCGGTATGCGTATTCACATCTTCGGAATCTTCGTTTAAAGATAAAGCGGTACTTCCGTTAGGAGAATCAGTGCCGTAGCCATTGCGACCGTCCCGGTCGCCAAATCCGCCGCGAGCATGCTCATTTTTAGGTGGATCAGCTCCCGGTATAATATGCCCAGCGTTCATTTCGTCAAAATCGGTGTCGGTGTCTAAAACCCGAACTCTCCCGGAGCGGTTAGTTGTTTGGTCGCCCAAGGCCTTGTTTGTTACAGTTGCCATTTTAAAATAGGTTAAAGTTATACAATTACAAATCACTCCTGTACGGATGGAGTATTTTACTGCTTTTTAGGGTAATGGGTTTAAAAAATTAACCGGCTACTACTTCGCCGCCGTTTACGTGAATTATTTGGCCTGTAATATAAGAGCCATCTTCGGAGGCGAGGAATACGTACGCGGGTGCTACTTCTGAAGGCTGCCCGGCTCTACCTAAAGGAGTATCAGAACCAAAATCAGCTACTTTTTCGAGCGTGGCCGGAATAAGAGGTGTCCAGATAGGCCCCGGAGCCACGGCGTTTACGCGAATCCCTTTCTCCGCTAAATTTTGCGACAGCGAACGGGTAAAAGTAGTAATAGCGCCTTTGGTAGCGGAGTAATCCATTAAATGGCTGCTACCCCGGAAAGAAGTAACCGACGTGGTGTTAATAATACTATCGCCTTTTTGCAGGTGCGGTATGGCTGCCTGCGCAATATAGAAATAAGCAAAAATATTCGTCCGGAAAGTAGCTTCCAGTTGTTCCTGACTGATGCTTTCCAATTCTTTTTGCTCGTGTTGTTCTGCGGCATTATTTACCACAATATTTAGTTTACCACCAAATTCGTCAACGGCTTGCTGCACAGCATTTTTACAGAAACTTTCTTCGCGCAGGTCGCCTTTAATTAATAAGCATTTGCGGCTTTCGGCTTCAATTAACCGTTTGGTTTCGCGGGCATCTTCGTTTTCGTCGAGGTAAACAATGGCTATATCGGCACCTTCGCGGGCGAAATGGACGGCCACTGCCCGGCCAATACCACTATCCCCACCCGTAATAAAAGCAACCTTACCGGCTAATTTATCGCTACCTTTATAATTATCCCGAATTATCTCGGGCTTCGGCGTCATTTTATATTCATCACCGGGCTGGTCCGACTGGTGTTGGTCCGGCTGCGATGTTGGTTTGTTTTCCATAGTTTTATTGGTAAAAAAATCGAACGAGAGCCATTCTATACGCAACCCTTTTATCGCAGTTTTAAAAATTTTAACTTCGGCTTAATTATTTAAATTTATTCGCGTAATCGCAGAGGAAAGCACCTGTTCTTAGTTAATTAAACTTACTAAAACTTGCTATAGCCTTAATTTTTATAGTCCTTTTTATCTGCTTTATTTTTATTATTAACGTTAAATCAAATAGATAGCACAGTTAGGCAACGATTAAAATTTACTTTTTATAATGAAAGCTGTTATGTGGCAGGAAACTGATAATAGATTAAAAAAGACGTTCCGGTTTCCGGATTTTAAAACAGCCTTTGCTTTTATGACCGAAGTAGCCGCAGCGGCTGAAGAAATGGATCACCACCCGGAATGGCGAAACATGTACAACGTTGTTCATTTTGAACTATATACGTTTGATGCGGGCAACACAGTAACCAAACGCGATCATAAACTGGCTGAACGCATTGATGAAATAGCTGCTACTTATAATGCAAAGGAGTAGATGGTTTTAAGTTGTAGGTTGGCCAAGTAATTACCTGTGTCTCTAACTCTAGCTTGAATTAGTAAATAAAACTTGCTTAACTAAGTAGAAAATAAGATTGCCTATCCCTTGCCGGCAGATAATGTAATGTAATGTAATGACATTGTATAATTGAAATACTTCTTACCTGCTACTTATTACCTCAAAAACCTTTTACTTCCTTAAGTCAAATTATCTACCTTTGTAGCATGGCTACTCCCAACGAAACCAGATTGTACCTGGTGCCTACGCCTATCGGCAACCTCGAAGATATTACCCTGCGCGCTATCCGGATATTAAAGGAGGTAGATACCATTCTGGCCGAAGATACCCGTACTAGTGGCAAATTATTGCAGCACTTAGGTATTGAAAAACGGATGCACAGCCATCATTTGCATAACGAGCACAAAGCGGCCTCTCATTTGGTACAACGCTTACTCGACGGCGAAAAAATGGCCTTGATTTCGGATGCGGGCACGCCGGCTATCTCTGACCCGGGTTTTTTACTGGTGCGCGAATGCCTGAAAAGCGGTGTAGCGGTAGAATGCTTACCTGGCCCAACGGCTTTTGTGCCGGCCCTGGTAAAATCGGGTTTTAGCACCGATCGTTTTACCTTCGAAGGTTTTTTGCCTATTAAAAAAGGCCGGCAAACCCGATTGCAAAGTTTAAGTACCGAAGAGCGTACTATGATCTTTTACGAGTCGCCGCACCGTATTCTAAAAACGTTAGACCAGTTTAAAGAAACTTTCGGCGAAGAGCGAATGGTCTCGGTATCGCGGGAGCTTACTAAATTATTTGAAGAAACCATAACCGGTACCCTGGCCGAGGTAATTATTATTTTTCAGCAAAAAGCCATTAAAGGTGAATTTGTGCTAGTGCTGGAAGGGCTAAAGTAAATTTTGTTACGAAATAATCAGGAGTTATTTAAACCATTAATGCTGTTAAAGTTTTTAAAATAGCCCTTCTCGTTGAACAAAATACGCTATCCTGCCCATGAGATTTTGTTTCTTTATCTTGCTATTCCTGTATCCTGCTTTACTATTAAATGCCCAAAATAAAACTCCTATTCTGGAGCGAGCTAAAGCCCAAGCCTTGTATAAAGAAGCCAAAGCAGAATTTGTTCGCTTCGAAAAAGAACACGGAGCATTTATTCAAACTAAAAATGTCCGGATGCACTATCTAACCTGGGGCAGCCCATCCGGTACACCTTTCATCTGGTCGCATGGTAGTTTAACGAACGGTTACGAACTTTTTGATGTAGCACCTAGCCTGGTAAAAGCTGGCTATTACGTTATTGCCATTGATTATTATGGGCATGGTCAAACCACAATTCCTACGCATGAAGTATCCTTGTACCACATTGCCGACGACCTAAAAGAGTTAATGGATAAGCTAAAAATTAAAAAAGCAATTATTGGCGGGTGGTCCCGAGGTGGTTATATCAGCACGGCATTTTATGACGCTTATCCCGACAGAGTTTTGGGTTTAGTATTAGAAGATGGGGGATCGGTAAATATGAACACCTATTATCATCAAATGGACCCAGAGAAACTGGGCAGCACCTTGCAAAAAATTGAAAAAGATTGGCCTGCCGACACTTCCTATGCCAGCGAATTTGAAGCCTATTACGCTAATTATGATACTAGTACCAATGGCAATCAATTTAACTTATTAGCCTGGATTACGAAAAACAATAAAGGCCGGTGGGCCATAAGCCCGGGAGTTATAGATTTGTTTCATATGCGCTCTGCCAGGCAATGGTCCGATAATATTCTTCATTTTACCCGGGTTCCTCTTTTTGCGGAGTCCATGTCGATACTGGAACCTAAAATTGTATACCGCAATTTAAATGTGCCACTTTTGATTTTAGACCCGATTAGTAAAGATGATTTTATGCCATTTGAAGCAGAAAACAGCTCCCTTCAAAAGCAACATCCAAACTACATTACCCATAATATATATAAAGATACCGGCCATAATATCCATTATGAACGCCCCAAGCAGTTTATCCAGGATTTAACTGTATTTTTGGGCAAAGTAAAAACTCATAATCAACTAAAATAAGCTTTAGATAGAAATAGTAACAGCATAAAGTAACCTTAAACAATTGCTACAAAGTGTTTAATTAAAAATAAAGCTTATTACTTACATTTATTTTTGCTCTCTTTCATTTACTATTTTAAAATTTATTCATGATTTTATCGCGCTCTTTTATAAATAAGTGGCTTCTGATCACTTTATTTTTATTCGGCTTAGGCAAAGGTTTGGCCATAGCGCAAAATTTATCGCCGCAAGCCCGCATTAGTTTAATTACCTGTTCGCCCGGCGACGAATTGTACTCTATGTACGGGCATAGCGCTATTCGGGTAGCCGACCCCACTTACGGGATTGATTACGTATTTAATTATGGCACTTTTGATTTTAGCACGCCTAACTTTTACCCTAAATTTGTAATGGGTAAACTTAAGTACAAACTAGCAGTATCCAATTTATCCGATTTTCTGGCAGCTTACCAATATTATAATCGATCGGTATACGAGCAAGTACTAAACTTAACCCTACCTCAAAAAAATAATGTATTTCGGTTTTTACAAACCAACTATTTGCCCGAAAACCGCGAATATTATTATGATTTTTTCTTTGATAATTGCGCGACCCGCATCCGGGATGTATTTCAAAATACTTTGGGCGATAGCTTACGGTTTAATCCTGCATTAAATCATAAAAAGCTGAGCTTTCGGCAAATTGTGGGTATTTACCAGAACCCTTTTCCGTGGGCTGATTTTGGCGTAGACCTGGCCATGGGTGCAACTAGCGATCGGCAAGCAACTGCATCTGAATATATGTTTATTCCGGATTACCTGCAAGAAGGATTTTCAACAGCTACGTTACAAAACAGAAATGGCAAAGCACCATTTGCACAACCTGTTGCTACTCTTTTTAAAGCTGATTCACCGGTTTTGGTACTTGTGCCTCTCCGGCCAGGTATTATTTGTTGGGCTTTATTTATTTTAGGAGTAGTACTTACCTGGTGGCAATGGCGGCAGAAACGTCCCGATTACAGCTTTGATGTGGTACTTTTTAGCGTAGTTGGCTTACTAGGCTTTGTTTTATTATTTTTAACTACGAGCAGCGATTATAAAGCTTTTGGCAGAAACTTAAATTTACTTTGGGCTATTCCGCTGCATTTGCCAGTAGGTTTATTATTGCTCCGCAAAAAAACTTTGCCCTTTGTAAAAACCTATTTTTTAATTACGGCTATTGTAACAGGGCTTTTACTTATTCTGTGGCAGTGGATTCCGCAGGAATACCATCCGGCTTTTTTTCCTGTGTTACTATTGTTAGGATTGCGGGCAGGATATATTTATTTCACCCAAAAACATTTTATTCAAAAAAGAACTCAACAAAGAGTAAGCTATTAAATAAAATGACATGGTATCAAGGTATCAGACTTGGTTTTAAAATAAATCAAACTAACAATTTCAATAATTTCCGCATCAAAGTTGTTGGGTAATTTCCTCGGTTAATTAGTAAAATTTAAAAAATCTATAGCCATTTTTTCATTAGTATTTATAACCTTTGCGGCACATAAAAGTAAGTTGCTTAATTGCCTGATGTATTTTTAACAAATTTTTATTATGCTGCTCTCTGAACTTTGCCAACAAGTAATTGCGGTTACTAAAACTACCGGTACCTTTATTCGCACCGAAGCTCAATCGTTCGATCGTAACCGGATTGAGCATAAAGGCTTAAACGATTTAGTATCGTACGTAGATAAACAAGCCGAAGAACAACTGGTAAAAGGCTTGCAGCGATTATTACCCGAAGCCGGATTTATAACCGAAGAAGGTACCATAACCGAAAGAGAAGCCGAGTACAACTGGATAATCGACCCGCTGGACGGCACTACTAATTTTATTCACGGCTTACCGCTTTTTTCTATTAGCGTTGCTTTAATGCAGCATTCCGAAATTGTGCTGGGAGTAGTGTACGAAATAAACCGCGATGAGTGTTTTTATGCGTCTAAAGGCAATGGTGCTTTTTGTAACGATCAGCCCATCCGGGTATCGGGGGCGGAAAAACTTGCCGATTCTCTCATTGTAACAGGTTACCCATATACCGATTTTGGAAAGACTGATATTTACCTGCAAATTCTGAAAAGCTACATGCAGAAATCGCACGGCGTACGGCGTTTAGGCTCGGCCGCAGTTGATCTGGCCTACGTGGCAAAAGGTATTTTCGAGGGCTTTTTTGAATTTAACCTGAATTCTTACGATGTAGCGGCCGGAGTTATTTTAGTAAGAGAAGCCGGTGGGCACGTAACCATGTTCACGGATAATAACGGCGACCCGGTATTCGACCGCGAAATTGTAGCCAGCAATGGACAAATCCACACCGAAATGCTGCAAGTAATTGGCGAGTACTGGCAAGGGTAAAACTACGTTGTAGTACTAATAAATACCACTTGCCAAGCTAGCTAAACTTTTTTAGCCAGGTAAAGGTTATAGAATAAGTAATGCTCCCTAAATAATGGTACAGGAAATTATTATTTTTATCATTTTTGCTTTAGCAGCCGCTTATGTTATTCGGTTACTTATTGCCAACTTCCGGCCAAAACAAGGCGGGGGTTGCGCTAAAGGCTGCGGTGGTGCCTGTTCTACTATTGATTTTAATAAAATTAAAAACGATTTGGAAGCTAAATCCACTTTGCTGCGGTAACGCTAAAATTATTCCGTTCATCTGCTACCGTTCCCTGCTTCAAAAATTTTAGATTTACTACCTGGTGGGGTTTATTCCTGAATAGTTTGATCCCGTACAATAAACCATTGGTTATTAAACTTACGGAATTTTAAAGTAAATTTTCCGTGTGGATGATCGCCAGCCCGCGTTAAAGCCCAATTGCCTAAAACCGTAGCTGAATCTTTGGCGATGGCACTAACCTGTAATTTAGTAAATTGTAAGGTCCCCATTTTCGCCCGCGAACCATACGTTTTTTTGTACCGTTCCAGGGTTGGTCGCCAGCCTTTAGTTACAGTAGTTCCCGATACAAAAACCAAGTCCGGTGAATTCCAGTACGTGCGCATAAAGCTATCAATATCGCCTTGGTTCCAGGCCTGAACTTGTTGGTTTAATACCTGTAGAATGGCTGTAGTATCAGGGCCTACTTTTTGCGCGAGCGCATTACGTAAGGGTAGTAGAAAAAGTAAAAAGAAGAGTAGCTTGTTTTTCATAGTTGGCGAAATTAGAAAAAGTAGGGCTAATTATCTTCTCTAGTTAAGGTAAGTACTACGTATAACAAAAAGTTAATGGCTCGTACGTGATAAATGCGATAGCTGGCAGTTAAACCAGATGGATGCATTAATTTATACCGCCAATATCGAAAAAAACCACTAGCGCAGTAGAACAAATTTTAGTTTTTGCGTATAGTCTCTATACTATATTTTTTATCTGACCTATAAAATCGAAAAATCTATAAAGCTATGCAAGATAAAGAGGAGTTAACAACAATGATTAAAGTGGAAAACCGCCTGAACAGCGATGGTTTCACAGAAGACTTCCGCGTTTCAGAAGGACGGCTTTGTTCTCTGAACAGCGATAAATCCTACGGCGTAGAAGACGTCCGGATTGTAAATTTTTACCGTTTCGAAGGAGAAACCGACCCGGATGATATGTCTATCTTATACGCCATTGAATGCAACGATGGCACGAAAGGCACTATTAGCAACTCATATGGGCCAAAAGCTGATACCGAAGTAGACCAGTTTCTGGTAGAAGTAGAAAATTTAGGAAAAAACCTGGAAAAACGAACCTAGGCTATTTTCTTTAACTATACAGCAAAAAGCGGTAGAATTCTTATTCTTCCGCTTCTTTTTTGCCATTTTGCGAAGGTATTTTTCTGTTACTTTCCCGGGTTTCTTCTAAAGTTTCTCTTAATTGCTGGTTCAGGGATTCACCACCTTTAATGGCAAAATCCAGGGTACGGATTGGGAATGGAATCTGAATATGGTTGTCGTCGAAAGCTTTTTTAATTTTTATTATTGCCGCACTTCTGGCGTACACAAAGTCGGTTTGCCGTTTGTATTGAATCCAAAACCGGACTAAAAAATTAACCGAGCTTTCCCCAAATTCTTCGTACACCATTTCCACCTCCCGGTTTTCAATCATACCTTTAATACCGGTAACCGATGCTTTTACAATGTCTTGTACCCGTTCCAGGTCTTCGGCATACGATACGCCCATTTTTATATCAATTCGCCGCAGACCATAATGTGTGTAGATAATCATGGCATTTTCGAACACTTTGCGGTTGGGTACTTTTACTAATTCGCCGGTAACACGGCGCAAATCAATAGTACGCATGTTAATGCGCTCAATAGTGCCAAAATATTCGTTGGTTTCGATTACGTCGCCTACCCCAAAAGGCTTGCGCACCGCTATTATCACCCCCGAAATAAAATTGGCAGCAATATCCTGAAAAGCAAAACCCAGGGCCAAACCAATAATACCTACCCCGGCCAGCATGGTAGTAACCGTTTTATCGAGTTTTAATATAGTAAGCACAAAGAAGACACCCAGTAGGAGAGTACTCGTTTGCACCATAGTGGCAAATAAATTATTAAGGGCGGCACTATGAGATACCCGGGGCAATAATTTGTCGGAAAACCGGCGCATTTGCCGGGCTACGTAAAAAGTAACTACCAGTAAAACTAAAGCGATAAACAGATTAGGCAACATTAATACGAGTTGCTTCATCCATATCTCTAATTTTTTAACTAATAAACTTAAGGCTTCTTCCAACTCGGTCATTCTTTTAGTTCTCAATTATCCATTTGTAGCCGCAGTTATTGCAGGTAAATCGCCGGACCACAGGCTGGTGACTGCGGGCGGTAAGTGCATTGCGGAGAAAAGTTAATAACGATTGCTTAGCAGCCGAGGTTGTTTCTTTTACTTTATCGGAATGGCAGTTGGGGCATTGGTCCGGTAAGTACTCCGGCGTAGTTTCTACCACGAAAGAATCACCGGTGTTTAAAATGGCTTGTGCCTGTTCCCGATCTTGTTCGGCTACCTGCAGGCGCACGCCCCCGTAAGCCATATATAAAAAAGGCTGATTGGTAAGTGTATGTTCATCGGCAATAAAGGCCAGTATTCCTTCTGCTTCTAAACGCCCCCTCATAATCTGGGCTTTTACCGCATCCGGAAAAGTGGCAATAGTAATTAATTTATTTGCCATGTGCGTGGGGGTAACTTTGTTTCTTTAATTGTAGGTGTAAAAAGGTAAACAGTTGTACGTTAAAAATTTAGCTTTAACTGTTACAGTATAAAGGTATAGCTTACCCCCATACTTTGGTGCCTTCGGTACAATTTTTACACATCTCTACCTGACTTCTGGATTGTAATACGGCTTGCCTGAATTTAGTGTAAAGAGTACCTTGCCATAAGGTACGAAAATCTTCTTTTTTTAAATCTCCGAGTCGGTAATCGGCGTCTTTATCGAAACAACAGGGTACTACCAAGCCATCCCAGGTAATAACGCACGAATGCCAGATGCGCCAGCAATGATTTAATAATTTATTTTTTATCCGATAGCTGCCATCCCCATTATTCTGGTAACGCGAATAATAATCAATGGTAGGTATAAGCGGGGAGCCTTGTGTGTAATCGTAAATTTGGGCCGTTTTAAACCAGACGGCATCCACCCCTATTTCTTTGGCTAATTGTTTCACCTCTGCCAGTTGGTGCTCGTTAGGCCGTACTACCAGAAACTGAAAAACCACAAAAGGCGTTTTCGATTTTAATTGTTTTTTCCATTTTATCAGGTTTTGGGTGCCTTCCAGTACTTTGTTTAGGCTGCCACCCACGCGGTAAGCCTGGTACGTTTCCTGGGTGGTGCCATCAATGGAAATAATAATCCGGTCTAAGCCCGATTCTATGGTTTTGCGGGCATTTTCATCGGATAAATAATGGGCGTTGGTAGAAGTGGCCGTGTATATTTTTTTACGGGTGGCATATTTTACTAATTCTAAAAACCGTGGATGTAAATACGGCTCGCCCTGAAAATAGAAAATCAGATAAAGTAAATTTTTATGTAACTGATCGAGCGTATCTTTATATAAATCGTCGGGCAACATGCCGGTAGGGCGGGTAAAAGACCGCAAACCGCTCGGGCACTCGGGGCAACGCAAATTGCAGGAAGTAGTAGGTTCAAAAGAAATACTGATAGGACTGCCCCAGTGCCTTGCTTGTTTTGTCCATTTAGAAAGTAAATAACTGCCGGCTACCTGCCCCATATTACTTAACCGTCGCCAGGTAAGTTTAGAAAGTAAGTTTAAAGTATCCGATAATTTTCCGGTCATGCTAATGGCCGAGCAACCCATTTTGCTCTAAACAAAGTAACGAGTTTAGGCGGTATTTCGGCAAAATGTTGTGCATAAACTTACCTTATTTACTTTTTATGCTTTAAACCAGTTAAATAAACAGCCACAAGTAAACGGATATTAGATGTTAGACTTTTGTGTAATTAATGAATTGACCTTCAATTTAGGAATCATACAAAAGTTATGAGTAGAACTCACGCTAGTGGTTTCTACTCATTTTCGGACAGCCAATCTCTGATTGGCGTAACTCAAAATTATGGTAAACGCCAATCAGAGATTGGCTGTCCGGGATGCACTTATAGCGCTGCGCTAACTCTAAGCACAACTAAGTGTACAAGTAAAAACCTTAAAATTAGTTTACTTATACACATAAAAGTCTAACTTCTACTATCTTGATATTTATGTCTATAAGAAATAGGATATAAAAATTAAGAAAGCCTGACTTATGTGAAGGAGTAAAAATGAAATAGCCCTGATTTCACGTAATGGAAACCAGGGCTTCGTTCGGATTGGATTAATTATTTATGTATAAAAATCTCCTGAATAAAAGCAGGATGCTAAATCGGGTCTGTTACTTCAAGAAACTTGAACCTACAGAATCTCCATCTGTCCCTAATATATGGAATCTCTATACTATATTTATGAAATAATCCAAACTTTTTCTTGATAATTCTGCTTTCATTAATAAAGTTATCTTATTTTCTTATAATTATCCAAATAAAGAGCTTAAAACTTCTTCCAGTTTACTTACCGCGTTTACCTTAATTCCTAATCGTTTAAGGTTGATGCCCTTTAAATTAAACTTAGAAATATAAATTTCCTGGAATCCTAGCTTTTCGGCTTCACTAATCCGGTTTTCAATGCGGTTTACGGCACGTATTTCCCCACTTAAACCTACCTCCGCGGCAAAACAAGTAGTATGCGGAATAGCCAAATCTTCAAACGACGACAATATAGAAGCACAAACCGCTAAATCAATGGCTGGATCTTCTACTTTTATGCCGCCCGCAATATTCAGAAATACATCTTGCGCGCCTAATTTAAAGCCGCTGCGTTTTTCTAAAACGGCCAGCAGCATATTTAACCGTTTGGCATCGTAGCCGGTACTAGACCGCTGCGGCGTACCGTACGTAGCCGGGCTTACTAAACTTTGTACTTCAATCAGCAAAGGCCGGTTACCTTCTAAAGTAGCACCAATGGTAATACCGCTAAAATTTTCTTCGCGCTGCGAAATCAATATTTCCGAAGGATTACTTACCTGCCGCAAACCCGTGCCTAACATTTCGTAAATACCCAACTCAGAGGTGGAGCCAAAACGGTTTTTAGTAGTCCGTAGAATGCGGTACGTCATGTGCCGGTCGCCTTCGAACTGCAACACCGTATCTACCATGTGCTCCAGGATTTTTGGCCCGGCCAGGTTGCCTTCTTTGGTTATATGCCCAATTAAAAAAACCGGGGTTCCACTTTCTTTGGCGTATTTTAACAACTCGGCGGTACACTCGCGTACCTGCGAAATACTACCCGCTCCACTTTCAATAAAAGCCGAGTGTAAGGTTTGGATAGAATCTACTATTAAAACTTCGGGCTGTAATTGCTCGATCTGCTTGAAAATATTTTGCGTAGCCGTTTCGGTTAAAATAAAGCAGTTAGGGTGCTGCACGCCCAGGCGCTCGGCACGCATTTTTATTTGCTGTTCGCTTTCCTCTCCGGAAATATATAATACCCGCTGGTTCTTTAAGTTTAAAGCAATTTGCAGCATTAAGGTTGATTTGCCAATCCCGGGTTCGCCGCCAATTAAAATCATAGAACCCGGTACAATACCGCTGCCCAGCACCCGGTTTAATTCCTGGTCGTGGGTGTCAATGCGCGATTCTTCGGAGTAGCTTATTTCGGCAATGGGCCGGGGTTTATTTGCAATTTGCAACGACGAAGAAGATTTCCAGGAAGCCGGACCAGCGGCCTCTTCGCGTTGCAGTACTTCTTCTACGTAGGTGTTCCATTCGCCGCACGCCGGGCAACGGCCAATCCATTTGGCCGATTGAGCCCCGCAGTTCTGGCAGAAGTAAGAGGTTTTTATTTTCGCCATTTATTAATTTTTGAATGAATAAAGGTAACGGAAAACTTCTAGACAGAAGAAACAGTTGGTGTGCTCGTTCCAGTAAATCCGTCTTTATAGAACAAAAATTTACTAATTTTCCGTCCCTGAAAGAATTATAAAATCAAAAATTAAGATGGAGCAATCAGCCAAAACTTCCTAAAAAAAGTAAGCCCCATTCAATAATGGATAAGCAAAACATTTTCGATTAAAAAAAAACAAGTTATTGCTGCGGCGGGAATAAGGCTATGATAACAATTAGCGGCAACACAATTAAAATAGAAATAAGAAGCGCCCGCCAGATGGGTTTTGCTTCGTAAGGCCGCTGCACTCCCACGTATTTCGGCCAAAAGTAATAATTTAAAATAAAAGCGCCGGCCAGGTTAAACGCTACTGTTAAGGTAGAACTGCGTTTTAACTGGTACATAACCACTACTTCTATAAACATAAACAAAAGGCTGAACCCGATAACAGCCCAACTACCCCGCCGATTGCCAATTTGCCGGATATTAGTAGCTAGCAATATACCGCCAAACAGTAAACTAAAAAACACCGAAAAACCTAAAATAGCACTGGGAGTGTATAATCGAGGAACTTCCTCTGCTTCCTCCGCTTCCGTATTTTCAGAAGCCTCTTCCAGGGCCGCTTGTTTTACGGCTTGGCGCTCAGGTTCCAGAGTGGCTAGTTCCGCTTCGGTAAATGTGCGTCCTCGTTTTTGTAATTCGTTAACAGCGGCCAGTACGGCGGCTGGCACGTATTTCTGGTGGTTCTGAAAATATTCCAGTAATTCTACCTCCGTTTTTCCCGCCATTTTATCGACGTAATATGCATCCATATACCGGATATTTTAAAATTTAAAATTCGCCCACCCATTTTCAAGGGGTCAGGATTATTTGGCGAAAATACGATCTAATTGTAAATAAGTACTTCTTTTTAAATAAGTACTCCGGATACTATTTAATGTTGCCCAATTTGTAGGAGGTGGCAGTTTCTATCTTTCAATAAAATCCAGATCCTTTCCAAAAGTTTCGGACATCCCCCAAAGCGCTATCAAGGCAATAATAAAGGTGAGCGTGCCCACGATTAAGCCGCTTTGCATTAAGCCGGCATGCGTTTTAAGATAGTCAAACAGCCAGATTACCGGAATTAAACTGCCCCGCACAAAATTAGGAACGGTTGTAGCTACGGTAGCCCGGATGTTGGTGCCAAACTGTTCGGCGGCGATAGTTACAAATAAAGCCCAGTAGCCAATAGAAAATCCTAAGGCCATACAAACAAAATAAACTGCTTCGGCTGTAGGTAAATCTACCAGCAAATACCCCAGCACGCATACCATACTCAGCAGAATAAAGCCTAATACTACTTTTCTTCTACTTTTAAAGTACTGACTAATTAAGCCGGAACTTAAATCACCAACGGATAAACCCAGGTACGCAAACATCACCGATTTACCTGCCTGTACCGGCTCACTAATGCCCATAGCTACGGCAAATTCCGGCGAAAAAGTAACCAGCACGCCAATTACAAACCAGATAGGCAAACCAATTAAAATGCAGCGCAGGTATTTCATAAAAGTACCTCCCGAAGAAAATAACTGAAAAAAATTACCCCGGGCTACTTCTTGCTCTTTTACGTTTGTAAACATTCCGGATTCAAATACGCTGAACCGTAATACTAACAGCAGCAAACCCAAACCACCGCCAATAAAGTAAGCAATGCGCCAGTCAAATAAATCGGCCATAAAATAAGCCAATACTGCCCCCAAAATACCTACTGAAGCTACCAGCGATGTACCGTAACCCCTGATTTCTTTAGGTAAAATTTCGGCCACCAAAGTAATACCGGCACCTAATTCGCCGGCCAAGCCAATACCGGCAATAAAGCGAAGCAAAGCATACTGGGTAACATTAGTAGCAAATCCATTGGCAATGTTCGCCAGCGAATACAGTAAAATAGAACCAAACAGCACCGATAATCTACCTTTTTTATCGCCTAAAATGCCCCATAAAACGCCCCCAACCAACATGCCGCTCATTTGGGTATTAATCAGGAAAAATCCATCTTCGAGCAATTGGTCGCCGCTTAAGCCCATAGCTTTTAAACTAGGAACCCGCACAATGCTAAACAATAGTAAATCGTAAATATCTACAAAATACCCTAAGGCAGCTACCACTACCGGTATCTGCAATAATTGCTTTATTTTAGAAGGCTGAGTAGGAGAAGAGGTGGTTATCATACACTAGAAATGCGAAAACCAGTCCTGGCTGGGCTGGTCTTCTTTTTAATTAAATTCTTTAATTTTCAGGCAAGTTGTTTCTGACAATATGCAAAGCATTTTTTTACTTCGGCTACGGTATCCGCACCTTTGTATTCGTACTCAATATTAGCCGGAATATTCCATTTATTATCGCGCAACAAGGTTAATACAGCTTTAATAGGAGTATCGCCCTCGCCAAAAGGCAGGTTTGCGCCGTGGTCGCGCTTGCGGTCTTTTATGTGCAAACACAAAATTTTAGCGTGGTGTTGTTTAATGTATTCTACCGCATCAAAGTTAGCCGCCGTAAAGTGGCCTATATCTAAATTCATCTGTACGTAAGGCGAGTTACTGCCTTCCATTCCTTTCGTAAAACTTTCGGGAGTTGAAAACTCATTCGGGTCTTCGGTATGATCGTGGTTGTGCATGCCCACCTTAATTTTATACTGATTAGCGTACCTACCTACCCGGGGCATTACTTTTACCGTAGAAGAACAAGTAATGGTGTTGGTACCTAAGGCTTGCGCCATTTTAAATCCTTGTTCTATTTCAGCATCCGAAAAATCTTCGCGGAATGAATAATTGAAGGCTTGAATGTTCACTTTTGCCTGCGCAAATTTTTGCTTTACTTCCTGGCAAACGCTTAAAGCTTTGTTGTTGCGCCAGGCCGTTAATTCTTCTCTGGAAATACCTTTCGGCTCCAGGTGCCCGCTCCAGAGTTCGCAGCTTTTCAGCCCGATTTCCTGCATGGCCGCTAAAGCTTCGTCAAGGGAACGATCGCGGAAACTGTAACTTTGCACCCCGATGATAACGCCCGGCTTAGCGGCTTGTAGGGCCCGGGGAAGCAACAATCCGGCAACTCCGGTTATGGCCAAAGAAGTAAAATCCCGACGGCTTATTTTAGTCATAAAGGTAAGGGTTTTAACAAATGAAAACATTTTTAAGCATAATTCCGCTTTTTTAAGGCAGATTTTTTCGGGGCTATAAAAGCAGATTAGAGACCATAATTACTCTTCCTTTTACCCTAAAAAAAGCACCATTAAAAGTAGTAATTTACTTATTGTGCAACTCGGCGGCGGCTCAATTTTAGCAGAAAAAATAAAGACATGCGGGTAATTCGTTTAATTAGTTACCTGAATCTTACTTAATTCCGCGGGAAGCCGCTTTTAGGCAGGTAAAAAACAAATCTTTTTTATTCAAGCAAGAGTATATTAGGGTTAAATTATTTAATCCGCTATCCTATGAAAAACTTTATCTCTTTTTTTGCCCGTCCGGTTAATTCTTTTCTAGCTCTTCTTTTAACAATTTTAGTTAGCTCCTGTGCCCACGAGCCGCAGCGACTCTTGTTTTCGAACCACCCAACTGAATACAAAAAAGTAGCAGAACCTGTTAAAGTGGCGGCTACTACCAACCAGGCTGCCGGTTCTTTAACGGCCAGTACGGAGCCTGCTGCTTCGGCCCTTGCCGCAGAAGATATTTCGACATCTGCCCAAATAAATGCGAAGGCTCTGGCTACTGAATTAGCAAAGTCTACTAGCGCTGTATCGGCTCCGGAAACCAAAGACCTTACCCGGAAAGAAAAAATAACAGCTTTGAAAACGGCTTTTAAAGAAGTAAAAAAAGCCAAAAAAGAAATAAAACAACTAAAGAAAGCAGATACTAAAAAAGTTCAGGCAGCTGGACCGGTAACCAATGATGTAGCTATTAAAATTATTGTAATTGGTTTGATACTGGTATTATTAGGTCTGGTTGTTCCGTTCCTGTATGGTTTAGGCGGCTTAGTAGTAGTAATTGGTTTAGTTTTACTGTTACTCAACTACTTGTAAACTCCTTCGCTTGCGACACCTTTCCTTTTTTGAGGACAGGGCCGTTAAGTTCTCTGGTAGAAAATCTAGCGCGAGCGTCTTCGCTCGTGTCTACTCCGGTAGGCCTCTGGCCGGGCCAACCGATTTACTTTTACTAAGAGAAGCTAAATACTCCATCAGCCATAGACCGGACGACGACACTCACGAAAAAGAACATCTGAATTTAATGAACCAAGCAGCCTCTCCTCCCTTAAAAACAGAGGAGGAGAGGCTGCCTGGTCGAGGGGGTACTTACTTTTTTAAGAAGTATCCGCTCTGCTTTCGGAAATTTATTCTTTACTTTCGAGCCGTTTTGTAAAACTTACCTTTTAAGAAAAACAATATGGAATTTCGCGTAGAAAAAGATACCATGGGACCGGTAAACGTGCCCGCCGATAAATACTGGGGAGCGCAAACTGAGCGTTCGCGCAATAATTTTAAAATTGGTCCGGAAGGCAGCATGCCCAAAGAAATAGTGTATGCGTTTGCTTACCTCAAAAAAGCAGCTGCCCACGCCAACTTAGAACTAGGCGTATTAACTCAAGATAAATGCGATATTATCAGCCAGGTGTGCGACGAAATTTTGGCTGGTCAGCACAACGGCGAATTTCCGCTGGTAATCTGGCAAACGGGTTCGGGTACTCAGAGCAACATGAACGTAAACGAGGTAATTGCCAACCGTGCGCACGTATTACTGGGCGGTTCTTTAAACGACGAAAAAAAACAAATTAACCCCAACGACGACGTAAACAAGTCGCAGTCGTCAAACGATACTTTTCCGACGGCCATGCACATTGCGGCTTACAAGCAAGTAGCCGAAATCACTTTACCAGGCCTGCAAACCCTGCGCGACTCCTTGCAGCGCAAAGTAGAAGAATTTAAAGACGTGGTAAAAACCGGCCGCACCCACTTTATGGATGCCACTCCGCTTACGCTAGGTCAGGAGTTTTCGGGTTATGTGCAGCAGATTGATAACAGCATGCGCGCCATTAAAAACGCTTTGGAAGTAGTAAAAGAATTAGCTCTGGGCGGAACTGCCGTAGGTACTGGTTTGAATACGCCGCAAGGGTACGACGTTTTAGTAGCGCAAAAAATTGCCGATTTTACCGGCTTCCCGTTTGTTACAGCTCCTAATAAGTTCGAAGCTTTAGCCGCCCACGATGCCATGGTAGAATTATCCGGCGCTTTAAAACGCACCGCCGTGGCATTAATGAAAGTTGGTAACGATATCCGCATGCTTTCTTCCGGCCCCCGGAGTGGTATCGGCGAAATTATTATTCCGGATAACGAGCCGGGTTCGTCTATTATGCCGGGTAAAGTAAATCCTACGCAACCCGAAGCTTTAACCATGGTGTGCGCCCAGGTAATGGGGAACGATGTAGCGGTTTCAATAGGTGGCTCGATGGGGCATTTTGAACTGAACGTATTTAAACCATTGATCGCCGCCAATGTGTTACAATCGGCCCGGTTATTAGGCGATGCCTGCGTATCGTTTACCGAAAAATGCTCTGATGGTATTCAGGCCAACCACGAAATTATTCAGCGCCACCTGGAAAACTCTTTAATGCTGGTAACGGCCCTTAACCCGCACATTGGCTACTACAAAGCCGCCGAAATTGCTAAAAAAGCCCATAAAGAAGGCACTACTTTACGCCAGGCTGCCATCGCCACCGGTTACGTAACTGATGAGCAATTCACCGAATGGGTTCGTCCGGAAGATATGACCGGTTCTTTGAAATAATACTTACCAACTGGCTGCATCGCCAGAAATCTATATTGAAACACAAGAAAAAAGCGGCTTTCTAAAAGGCCGCTTTTTTCTTATCTAATTATCTTAAAATTATTTTGTAGCATTTACCCATCTAAAGAAGCTGTTTCGTATTTTTACTTAAAACAAGTAGCTAATGGGATCATTGCTCATTTTTAAGAAATCCTTTAGATTACTTGCTGTTATTTCCGCAATAAGGATGGGGTTTTAAATAGAAAAATACGAAACAGCTTTATACACAGAATGGACGTTTTAAAAAGAAACAATGTAAAGGTTTTCGGGCAGGGAGATAAAACGCTGTTATTTAGTCATGGGTTTGGTTGTGACCAGAACATGTGGCGTTTAATTACAGCCAACTTTGTGACCGACTACCAAATAGTTCTGTTCGATCATGTAGGAGCGGGCAATTCGGATTTATCTGCCTATGATAAGCAAAAGTATAATTCCTTGAACGGATACGCCGAAGATTTACTGGCTATTTGCCAGGCACTTAACTTAAGCAATGTTATTTTAATTGGTCATTCCGTTGGTGCCATGATTGGTATTTTAAGTGCGATCCGTCAACCAGAGTATTTCCAAAAACTCATTCTGGTTGGGCCTTCGCCCTGCTATTTTCAGCAGGAAGAATACTACAGCGGCTTTACTTATACGGATATTCAGGATATGCTGAACCACATGGAAACAGACTATGTAAACTGGTCTCTTACCTTTGCTCAGTTTATCTTAGGCAATAAGCCCCATCCTGCTCATGTTCAAGAAATGACAGATAGTTTTTGCAATACCCACCCGGAAATAGCGAAGCATTTTGCTCAAGTTTGTTTTTTATCAGATAATCGGTCGGATTTAGCCTTGGTCAAAACCAAGACTTATATTCTACAATGTTCAGACGATATGATTGCCCCGGAAGAAGTAGGCCGTTTCATGAGCCAGGTAATAGAAGAAAGTGTGTTTATTAAATTGCAAGCTACTGGTCATTGCCCCAATTTAAGTTCTCCTTTAGAAACTACCTCCGTTATAGAATCCTGTTTAGCCGATTAATAAACCGTTCCGAAAGACGGAACACACTTTATTTTATAATTATACCTTCTGGAATATAATCGGGCAAACGCCGGCCTTCCGGGAAGCAATAGCCCTGGCTCAAAAAGTAGCCCCTGCTAATACCGCCGTGCTGTTCCTCGATGAGCCCAGCATAAAGCAAGAGCATACATATTGACTTGAAAATCCACCTTCATCTTCGTGGCTAACGCATCTAGCAGGCTTTCAGATAGGTAATTTAGTAAATCCTTTACCGAAAGCCTCTTGTTTTCATAACCAATTCTTATTCTACATATCTTTGCTTTCTTTATACTGGGTTATTCACGTTTCGGACACTCCTATTTTGATAACCAACTGGTTTTGCCTCTTTCTCATAACTGCTCTGGGAATTAGTAAATACTAGCTGGTATATGCCATTCCATACTTTTAGGGAAAGGGAAGCAAATGCTTTCCTTTTTTATTTCCGCAATCTGAATTTAAAATTTTGTCGTTTATACTGGCAATGTGCTTTAATCCGAACAATAGAACGCGTTGATCTTAATATAGATTTAGCTAAAAAATGGCATTGGTTTATTAAACTTCTTACTGTAATTTTGGGCTCGCTTTATCATTCAATAATTATTTAAAATGCAGAAAGACACCGCCATTTTTGATTTAATCCGCCAGGAGAAAGAACGCCAGATGCACGGCCTTGAGTTAATTGCTTCCGAAAATTTTGTATCGGAGCAGGTAATGCAGGCAATGGGCAGCGAGTTAACCAACAAATACGCCGAAGGCTTGCCCGGCAAACGGTATTATGGCGGCTGTGAAATTGTCGATCAGGCAGAACAGTTAGCGATTGATCGGGCGAAAGAATTGTTTAATGCGGCCTGGGTAAACGTGCAGCCACATTCAGGCGCACAAGCCAATGCAGCCGTTATGCTTGGAGTTATTAATCCCGGCGATAAAATATTAGGATTTGACTTATCGCACGGTGGTCATTTAACCCACGGTTCGCCGGTAAATTTTTCTGGCAAATTATACCAGCCACTCTTTTACGGGGTAGAACAAGAATCTGGTTTAATTGATTGGAATAAAGTATATGATATTGCCGTAAAAGAAAAACCAAAGTTAATAATTTGCGGCGCATCGGCTTATTCCCGCGATTGGAATTACGAACGCTTACGCGAAGCAGCCGATGCCGTTGGCGCTTTGTTAATGGCCGATATTTCGCACCCGGCCGGGTTAATTGCCCGTGGTTTACTAAACGATCCGTTTGAATATTGCCATATTGTTACAACTACCACGCACAAAACCTTGCGGGGACCACGGGGTGGCATGATAATGATGCCGCAGGATTTTGAAAATCCTTGGGGCTTAAAAACACCGAAAGGCGATCTCCGGATGATGTCTTCCATATTAGATGCCGCTGTTTTCCCGGGCACGCAGGGTGGTCCGTTAGAGCACGTTATTGCTTCTAAAGCAGTTTCATTTTACGAAGCTTTATCCGAAGAATATTTGCAGTATATAATTCAGGTACAAAAAAATGCGAAAGCGCTGGCCAAAGCGTTAACCGAGCGCGGTTACCAGATAATTTCAGGTGGTACCGATAATCATTTAATGTTAATCGACTTACGTTCCAAAGGCCTTTCTGGTAAACTAGCAGAGAATACTTTAATTAAAGCCGATATTACGATTAACAAAAACATGGTGCCTTTTGATGATAAATCGCCGTTTGTTACATCGGGGATGCGTATTGGTTCGGCGGCTGTTACCACGCGGGGCTTAAAAGAAAATGATATGGAACGAATTATAGCCTTAATCGACGAAGTTCTAACCAATTATGATAATGACGCCAAAATTAGCGCTGTGAAGCAGGAAATAAACGCTTGGATGAGTAACGTTCCTTTATTTAATTTTTAAAATCAGTATTTACATCTAGCCCGGAGAAGCAGCGGTGGAAGAAGAAATTGTAGTAAGTGGTGAAAACGAAATGTCGTTTATCGACCATCTGGAAGAATTAAGATGGCATTTAATTCGTTCGGTAGCATCTATTTTGGTTTTTGCCACGGCGGCATTCCTTTCGAAAGATTTTATTTTTCATGACTTAATTCTGGGGCCTTCGCGCCCGGATTTCTTTACTTACCGCAAGTTATGCGAACTAGGTGCCTATCTGGGCCGACCTGAATTATGCATCGATAAAATCTCGTTTACGCTGCAAAGTCGGGAAATGAGTAGCCAGTTTACGACGCACATGACGGTATCGGCTATTATAGGTTTGGTAATGGCCTTTCCGTATACTTTCTGGGAAATCTGGCGCTTTATAAAACCAGGCTTGTACCCACGCGAACAGAAGAACTCAAGGGGTGCTGTGTTTTTTGTATCCTTTTTATTTTTCGTGGGTACGTTATTCGGTTATTTCATAGCAGCTCCTCTATCTATTAATTTCTTGGCTTCGTACCAGGTAGATGCCAGCATTCTGAATGAGTTTGACTTAGCTTCTTACATTTCTACCCTTACTACCATGACATTTTCCTGTGCGCTCATGTTTGAGTTGCCCATGATCGTGTTCTTCCTGGCAAAAGCCGGTATTCTTTCTCCCGAAATTATGAAAGTATATCGCCGGCACTCAGTGGTAGTTATTTTAATTGTGGCTGCCGTTATTTCTCCGCCCGATGTAATGAGTATGATGCTGATTGCAATACCGTTGCTTTTATTGTACGAAGTAAGTATTACTATTGCAAAGGTTGTCCGGAAGAATGATATAAAACGTTTGAACGAAGAACTAAACGGATAAGTAAAATTGTAAGTTCTTAACGGAACATAGCCTTTACTACTGGTACGGTTCTACTGGGTAATACATTGATAATCTTTAACTTAAAACCTATACTTTAATTATTATGGCATTAGTAATTGCCGTTGGCGGCGATCACGCCGGATACCAGTATAAAAAGAACTTAATAGCTTTGTTACAGGAACAAAAGCATACCGTGCGCGATTTTGGTCCCGATTCAGATGCGTCAGTAGATTACCCCGACCACGTGCATCCCTTGGCAAAAGCGGTGGAGAATAAAGAAGTAGACTTTGGTATTTTAATTTGCGGCAGTGGAAATGGGGTAGCTATAACTGCTAATAAGCACCCGCAAGTACGAGCGGCTTTGTGCTGGTTACCCGAATTAGCCCAATTAGCCCGCAGTCACAACAATGCCAACATTCTTTGTATTCCGGCCCGTTTTGTTACAGAACAGATTGCCCACGAAATGGTGGAAGAATTTTTAAGCACTTCTTTTGAAGGTGGCCGCCATCAGACAAGAGTTTCCAAAATTAGCTGTTAATTTTACAAAGAAAGTATTGTGGCTGCATAACTCTTAAATAAAGTAAATTTAAATAAACAAAAGCCCGGTAAGTTTATGCTTACCGGGCTTTTGTTTATTTAACTCTTTCAAAAAGCTGCTGATTGTTCGCTACTGGTTTATAGTTGCTGAACGCAGTAGGAATTTTATACTGTAGCTCGCGCATAAGCTTTGGGTCGGCCACTATATAATCCGGGTAGTTGGGTGCAATGTGTCGGTAAATTTGATAAACTGCCTGGTAGGTATCGAGCTTTTTAAAATCGCGCTGCGCAATTTCCCAGTTCAGATACGGCGTAGTTACGGTGTTATGAATATAATAATTTAAATCACGATTAAGCACCAGAAAGCTTTTGTTTTGAATAGCTTGGTATTTAGGATCTGAGCTAATAAATAAATTAGGCGTATTAATCTTTAGTAAAGGGGCTAAGCCTAAAAAAGGGCTATAACGCAGCAACATAATACCTACCAAAAATATCAGAAAAAATACTTCCCGGACCAAAGCTTTCCGAAAGTGCAGAAAAAATGCCGTACCAAAATACGCCAAAGCAGGTAAAAGCAGCAGCAATGCTTCCGTGGAAATTTTCTTGCCAATAATTGCCGTTGCAATAGCTACCGGTAGCCAAATAAGCATTAGCTGCAAAATTTTAACCTGATAGTTTAGCCCCGGTGCGTTTGCAATATTATACGCCACGCTAATAACTAAAAAGAGCAACGGTAATAGTAAAATTTTAAAAACAGCTAAGGGTTCTAATAAAAAATCTACCTGAAAATTCCAGTTCGGAAATAAATGAAAGTCGAAGAAATTAGTTAAAGTATTGGTATAGAGATAATAGGTAAGCACCAAACTATAGGGAAAAATAAATCCGCATAATAACAGCAAGGAGCTACGCAGAGAACTGGAAGCGAATAAAATTATAGCAAAAAAAGCTACTATTAAGAACAACACTAACGGTAAATAACATAAAGCACCTAATCCTAAAATAAAGCCCGCTTTAAATAATTGCCGGTTATTTTCTCCTTCCTTCGAAAAAGAAATTAAATAATTTAGCGAGAACACCACGAAGGTCATGCCCAGTAGCAGAGGCGTGAGTGTATCGAGCTCAAAAAAAACACTGCCTCCTACTAAATAAAGTAAAGCGGGTATAAAAGTGCGTTCGGAGTGTACGTTGTGCCGGTTAAAAATTGAATTCAGGCGAATGGCTTGTAAAAAAAGTAAGATAATGGGTAATACCCGGTACACCAGTAAAGAACGGCCCGCCAGCAAATCAATCAACCAAAAGATACCGGCCGCTAGTGGTGCTTCGCTATCGAAGATATCCCGGTACAGCAGGTAACCATCGGCCATGCGCTCGCCGAGTACCATCGATTTCAGCTCTGGTAGGGTTAACGGCATGCCCCAAAATACCAAAGGCATCCGAATAGCCAGAAATAGTAGTACCAAAGAAAAAAGCCGCGACAAAAGCAGGCTGCGGAAGTAACCAATCAAATTTTATTTAATTAGAAATTTTGAAGACTATTTAAAGTAACCAGACAAAATTAATTTACTATACTTGATGTAGATGCTTGATGGTATACTATTACTAAGCAGTTACTTATTATCAAAAAAGTCTAACATCTAATATCATGATACTTGTGTCTCTTTACTTAATATGGATGCATGTGGATACTATTTAGGATTAGGTAGATCTATAGAAGGCACTTTCATTAATATTAGGAGTGTCTTTCCAGGTAAAAACAATTACTAATTCATAATTTTCAATTTCTAATTACCAAGGCTTGATTCATAATTTTTAATTATACGTAAAGTATCAAGCAGGTAAAAGTGCGAAAATAATGTGATATTTGCAGGCAGATGGAAAGTAAAAGACAACAAAAGTTCGCGAAACTGATTCAGAAAGAGTTAGCCGAAGTGTTTCAGCGGGAATGCTCGCATTTGTTTCAAGGGGCATATGTGTCGGTGAGTGTCGTGCGGGTATCGCCCGATTTAGGCGTGGCTAAAGTATATTTAAGTGTGTTGGTGGGTGCTAACGCGAAAGAACTACTTCAGGAAATAAAAGTAAATACCAAAACCATTCGTCATTTACTGGCGCAACGCATAAAAAATCAAGTGCGGGTTATTCCGGAATTAATTTTTTATCTGGATGATACGGCCGAATACGCTGCCCGGATGGATGAATTGTTCTCTGGTTTAGATATACCTCCCGCCGATAAAGAAGATTCTGAAACCGAAGAAGAAAAATAAATTTTTCAGCTCTATTAATAGGCGCAGGCGTAACTTGCGCTCTTACTTTTTTGCAAATCTGGCATGCAATACGACCCGATAAAACGCGCTCTCGGCGAAGCATTTAATAAAACTCCCTTTCTCAGACGCTTATTTTACCACTTACTCGATTTACTCTTACTTCGTACCTGGCACGTACACAAAGAACTGCGGGCTTGGGCGCAGGGCAAACGTTCTAAAGCTATTTCTATATTAGATGCGGGTTCGGGTTACGGGCAGTATACGTATTACCTGTCGGGCATGAGCTCGAATTGGCAGATTTTGGCCGTTGATGTAAAAGAAGAACAAATAGCCGATAGTAATCAATTTTTCCAGCAGATTGGCCGCCCTAAAGTACATTTTACTGTAGCCGATTTAGTAACTTTTCAGCAACCGGAAACTTTTGACCTGGCTTTGTCCGTGGATGTGATGGAACATATTCTGGAAGACGTAGAAGTATTTAAAAATATTTACGCGTCTCTTAAGAAAGGCGGCATGCTGCTTATCTCTACCCCTTCTGACCAAGGTGGCTCCGACGTACATGACAACGACGAAAGTTCTTTTATTGAAGAACATGTACGCGATGGGTATAATATAAACGAAATAGCCGATAAACTTAAGATTGCTGGTTTTACGCAAGTGCAAGCCCGGTATTCGTATGGCAAACCCGGTCAGGTATCGTGGCGGCTTTCAATGAAGTACCCTATTCTGCTGTTGGGTAAATCCAAAGCTTTTTTCTTATTATTACCTTTCTATTACCTAATTACTTTTCCGTTTTGCCTAATTTTAAATTGGTTAGATACGAATAACAAACACGCTTCGGGCACCGGTTTAATCGTAAAAGCGTGGAAGTAGCTGTTAGTTGAAAAGTTAAAAAGTTGTAAGGTTGTAAGGTTAGCAAAGAGCCGAAACATCAGCCATAAAACTTATAAAAAAGGCTCATTTATTTACTAAATGAATATCTATCATACTTTCTCCTTTTAATAAAGAAAGATATACCCATTTATTTATTTAACCGTAAGGCCAAAGAGTTGTATACTTTACTAATTTATTTTTATTAAACCGTTAGTTTAATTACTGCTTTATCAGCCCCTGCAAATTATGAACGTTCCTTTTCTCATTGCAAAACGCTACTTTATCTCCAAGAAGAAAAGAAACATTATTAATATTATTTCTATTATTTCCATGGTTGGGGTAGCCGTTGGTACGGCAGCTTTAATTATTGTGCTTTCGGTATTTAACGGACTTGAAGATTTAATCCGGAGTATTTACGGCAGCTTTGATCCGGATTTAAAAATTACTTCCATAGAGGGGAAAGGCTTTGAATTAAATGAGGATCTTATAACCCGCATCCGGAAAACCCCGGGTGTTTTACTTGTTACCGAAGTAATAGAAGATAATGCTTTACTGCGTTACGAAGACCGCCAGATGGTAATAAAAATGAAAGGCGTGAGCCCCAACTTTTTTGCCCAGAACAAAATAGATTCGGCGGTTATAGAAGGCAACTACCAATTGCAGCGGGGCGGAAATAACTATGCCTTAATTGGGCGGGGAGTGCAGTACCAGCTATCCATCCGGGCCACTAACGCCATCGTACCCATGTTTCTGCTTTACCCTAAAGCTAAGGCATCGCTTTCGCTGGACCCGGAAAATACTTTCCGTGAAAAACCCATAATGGTTGGGGGCGTATTTGTAATTGAACGGCAGTACGACGATAATTATATTTTTGTACCGCTAGATTTTGCCCGCGACTTACTGGCTTATGGGAATAAAAGAACTTCGCTGGAAGTGCGCGTAGAAAGTAAACGGGAGTTAAAAACAGTCGAGAAAAGGCTGGAAGAGGTATTAGGCCCTAAGTTCGAAATAAAAAACAGCGACGAACAACACCTGAGTTTATTGCGCGCCGTGAAAGTTGAGAAAATGTTCGTGTTTATCACTTTTGCCTTTATTTTGCTTATCGCCTCGCTTAATATTTTCTTTTCTCTTTCTATGTTAGTAATTGATAAGAAAAAAGATATTGCTATTCTGGCTTCTATTGGCGCTAGTCCGCAGGTAATCCGGAATATATTTTTGGCAGAAGGTGCTATTGTGGCGTTTGTAGGGGCATTTATTGGGTTAGCTTTGGGGCTGCTCGTTTGCTGGATACAAGAAACCTTTGGTTTAATTTCTATGAACATGGCTACGGCCTTAGTAGAAGCTTATCCCGTTAAAATGAAGTTGCAGGATTTCTTACTTACCGGCTTGGCTATATTCATTATTACCCTACTTGTATCTATTCGTCCGGCCCGGGCGGCAGCCGCTACCGAAGTGCGGGATAACATCTAATTTTCTTTTCGCTTTTCTTAAACAGAATAGGTTAAATCTTTTTCCTATTTAATAATTCTTTCCTGGTTTGCCAGAAGCAGAATCTATTTCCTACCTAGTTCCTCAAACCTTTCTGTTCTAACTCCGGTTTAAGTTCCACTTAATAGTATAGTAGCATTTTCAACAAACATTATGCGTGCGATTTAGGCATTATAAAATATTAACTCTAAGTACCTTTTTGTAAAAAATACCATAAGTAATTGTTTGATTCTTTAAAAAATATTTAATCAAATAGTTGTTTTATTAGTAAAGAATACTAATATTCACATTGCATCTTTGCCCTTAACTATGAAAGTATATACTACTCAACCTTTTCAGATAGTCTACTCGTTGTTCGAGCACGAGTATCTGGGTTATTTATTCGAGTCGTTTGTGGTGCAGGTTAATTCAAAAGGTCAATTAACCTTGCAGCACCAAAACGTGGCCGAAAAAAATGCTGCTGAGTTTTCGGCCCGGCTCGACTCCACTGACTTTAAACTAATTAATCTAACCGACCAAATCCAACAAGATGCTATCTTAAAGAAATTCTCAACGAAGAAGCTTTCGGTAGCTGATTTTTTTCTAAAAACGTACGACCCAGAAAAGGGGGATAAAGCAGTACAAGAAGCCATTGATAGCTATGTGCAACACCGCATGGCTAAAATTCTAGAATTACTAGGAGGTAAGCAGGTTTTTATAATGGGAAAAGACGGCGAACCTACCTGGAAGCAAATCTCGGTAGCTCCGCAGAAAGCCAGCATCTTGTTTCACTTCCGGCGCAACGAAGATAATACGCATTATTTCCCGACCATAAAATACCAAAACGAAAAGCTGGAGTTTCAAAATCGGAATGCCACTTTAGTTTGTAACGAACCGGCCTGGCTTTTACTCGACGATGTTCTGTATTCTTTTCAGAAAGAAGTTGATGGTAAAAAATTGCAGCCTTTTTTAAATAAAAAATTTATTGTTATTCCGCGTAAAGTAGAAGAAACGTATTACCAGAAGTTTGTAGCACCGTTGGTTGAATCGTTCGATGTTTATGCCAAAGGTTTTGATATAAAATCAGAAAAATATAACCCGGATCCTTTTCTTACTTTTACTGAAATTACCGATGTAGATGCCACTCCCCAGTTATTCGGCACTCCTACTACCCGGTTAAATGGCAAACTAAATGGTACTAATGGCAATGGAAGCGCCAGCCGTTCAGACAAAATTTTATTTAATCTGAGTTTTAAATACGGGGCGCATACTGTCCATAATAATCAGGAAGCAAAACGTATAAGCGTAAACGTAGAGAAAACGCAGGATTCGTATATTTTCCATCGCCTGATCCGCAACATTGACCACGAGAAAGAATATATCCGGGAACTAACCAACCGGGCGCTCGAAGTGAAGAACGGGAAAGCCGTGCTGGAAAAAGCCAATGCTTTCTCCTGGTTAAATAACCACGTGCAGGAACTCGAACGCATCGGCTTTACGATTAAACAAACTAATGCTTCGGCAAAAAATTACTTTATCGGGGAAGTAAGCGTAAGCGTAGGCATCCGCGAAAATGCCGATTGGTTTGATATTTACGGGGTGGTAAAGTTTGGGGAGTTTGAAGTACCGTTTATTAAACTAAAGAATCATATTCTCACCAAAAATAACGAATACCAGTTACCCAACGGTCAAATTGCGATAATTCCAGAAGAGTGGTTTACCCAGTACATTGAATTATTTGCTTTTTCGGAAGGCGAAGGGGAGTTAAAGCTGCGCAAGCATCATTTAACCTTAGTAAACGAATTGCAGAACGGGAATCTGGCAGTAGTAACCATGACCCGCAAGCTCGAAAAACTGCGGGAATTTGAAACCATTGAAGATAAACCATTACCGCAAGGTTTTAAAGGCCAACTGCGCCCTTACCAGAAAGCGGGCTACAACTGGCTGCATTTTATTAAAGATTATAAGTTCGGCGGCTGCCTGGCCGATGATATGGGTTTAGGTAAAACGATCCAGACTTTAGCCATGCTGCAGCACCAGAAAGAAAGCGGAGCGCAGAGTGCTTCGTTGTTGGTAATGCCCACTTCGCTAATTTATAACTGGCTGCACGAAGCGCAAAAATTCACCCCTGGTTTACGGGTTTTAAACTACACCGGCACCTACCGCGAGAAAACCGTATCGCAGTTTAAGCATTACGATTTGATTTTGACTTCGTACGGTATTGTGCGCCTGGATGCTGAACTGCTGCAAAATTATTATTTCGATTTTATTATTCTCGACGAATCACAGGCCATTAAAAATCCTGGTTCCAATACTTCATTGGCAGTACGTGGCTTAAAATCAAAACATCGGTTAATCTTAACCGGTACGCCCGTAGAGAACAGCACGATGGATTTATGGTCGCAAATGTCGTTTATCAATCCGGGTTTATTAGGTAATCAAACTTTCTTTAAAAACGAGTTTTTACGACCGATTGAAAAAGAAAAGAATGAGGAAAAAACTAAAAAACTACACGCGCTCATTAAACCGTTTATTTTGCGGCGGCATAAATCGCAGGTAGCTACGGAACTGCCCGAGAAAATTGAGAATACAACTTATTGCAAAATGACCGAAGAGCAAGAGCACGCTTACGAAGAAACGAAGTCGTTTTACCGCAATAAAATTTTAAAAAATATTGAAGAAAGTGGCAGCGTAAATACTCAATTTATGCTCTTACAAGGCTTGATGAAATTACGCCAGATTGCCAACCACCCGCGTATGGCCGACGAAAACTACGAAGGAGATTCGGGTAAAATGAAAGAAGTAATTCGGATGACGCGCAGCGTAGTTGCTGAAGGACACAAGGTTTTAATCTTTAGTCAATTTGTGAAGCATTTAGACATTGTGCGGGCCTCGCTTAATGAAAAACAAATTCCGTTTACTTACTTAGATGGCAACACCAAAGACCGTCACAAACAGGTAGAACGTTTCCAGACGGATGAAAATATTCGGGTATTTTTAATATCGCTGAAAGCCGGTGGCGTGGGGTTAAATTTAACGGCCGCCGATTACGTGTTTATTCTCGACCCGTGGTGGAATCCGGCCATTGAAGCTCAGGCCGTTGATCGGGCACACCGCATTGGCCAGCAGAACAAGGTATTTACTTATAAATTTATTACAAAGAATACCGTGGAAGAAAAAATACTGGCCCTGCAAAATAAGAAAATCCAATTGGTAACCGACCTTATTTCTACTGACGAAACTATTATCAAGAGTTTGACTAAAGACGATATTGAGAGTTTACTGGCGTAGCAAAATTTAAAACTAAACATGGTTAAACCCGATAGTTTTCAAACGCTATCGGGTTTATTTTTATTAAAATGCTGTTATAATAGATATTTTACTAGTCCTAATTGTAGGCTTAACAAATCAATTTAGTAAGTAGATTCGCCAATCGGGAGATCCATGTCATTAAGTTAAGCCAATCAGAAGAAAAAAATCCTCTTTCGAGCGCCAATCTATGGTACGGAAGTTACTTCCGTGCCTCTCTTTTGATTAATGGCCTATAATTAAAGGTAGATTCGGGCGGAAGTCCTTAACTTAATGACATGGATCGGGAGATTGGCTATTCAGTTATGGGTGCAGTCCGCTTATCCGCATCCTAAGCATAACTATGGGTTTAATTATATCTTTTGCGCACCTTGCTTGTTAACTTTGAAGTAATTCGATAGTAATACTTTCCCATTCTTGTTCCAGCGAAACGCTAGGCATTTTACGTCCAGCGCGTTGGTACCAGTAATTCGCGTTCCATTGGTCGCCTTCTTTGCGGTGCAAATACGCATGAATCCAGCAATATGCAGGAGTATTCTTTTCCTGGGCTATTTCGTGCGATTGGTGCCAGTCGCCTTTGCCATCGTACCACAAAGCTTGTAATTCCGGGCTAAGATCAGCGGGTGGGGTAGATTTAGTAAGCGTAGCTTTAAATTCAGTGAAGGTCATAGGAGAAACAGCTTAGTTTATTGGAGCAATTTATTTGGAATATTGGGATGTAAAATAAAAATCAATGAAAACATTTCGGATAACTGCCAGTTAAATGTGCGGAGTGAAGCTATTTGCAAGTAAAAAATGAAAAAAGCCATTGTTATTGGGGCGGGAATAGGTGGTATTGCAGCAGCCATTCGGTTAGCGGTAAAAGGTTATGCCGTTAACGTGCTGGAGGCAAATAACAGTTTTGGCGGCAAAATGACCCAGTTTACGCTTAATGGCTATCGTTTCGATAAAGGTCCTTCGTTGTTTACTATGCCCCAATTAGTAGATGAGCTTTTTACTTTGGCTGGCCGTAATTCATCAGATTATTTTCGTTACCAACGGTTAGACGTTATTACCCAATACTTTTTTGCAGATGGAACACGCTTAACAGCTTATCAGGAACCAGCGAAGTTTGCCGCCGAAGTAGAACAGAAGCTAAAGATTTCGCGGGAAAAAGTAGAAAAATATTTAATTAAAAGCCGCCGTATTTACGAAGCTACCGCCCCTACTTTTCTGCATAAATCGCTGCATCAAGTACAAACGTACTTGAGCGGCGACGTACTCAAAACCATTCCGGTTTTACCAGAACTGGGCTTAACTACCACCATGCACGCGGCTAACACTAAGGAATTTAAGGATAAGCGCTTTGTACAACTTCTCGACCGTTTTGCTACTTACAATGGTTCCGACCCGTATCAAGCTCCGGCTACGCTAAATCTAATTCCGCACCTGGAGCACAACCTGGGAGCATTCTATCCTGAAGGAGGTATTTATGCGATTGCCCAAAGCTTGGTTAAACTGGCCGAAGAACTCGGAGTACATTTCCTTTACAACGAAAGAGCAGAAGAAATACTTACGGAAAATAACAAAACAACAGGTGTACGTACGGTTAAACAAACATTAATACCGGCCGAAATTGTGGTGAGTAACATGGATGTGGTGCCCACTTACCGGAAATTATTACCGCAACTAACCGCTCCCGAGAAAACATTACAACAACCGCGATCCAGTTCAGCCTTAATATTTTACTGGGGAATTAACCGGGAGTTTAAGGAATTGCACCTCCATAATATATTTTTCAGTAAGGATTATAAGATTGAATTCGAGCATATTTTCCAGCGAAAAACCATTAGCCCCGACCCAACAGTATATGTAAATATTACTTCTAAGCTTTCGCCGGAAGATGCTCCGGAAGCCAGCGAGAACTGGTTTGTAATGGTAAATGTGCCGCATAACAGCGGTCAGGATTGGGCTGATTTAGTAAAAGTTACACGTGAAACAGTTATCAGCAAGCTAAGCAAAGCACTACAAACGGATGTAAACGCTTACATTACCTGCGAGCAAGTTTGGGACCCGATAGGCATTGAAGCAGACACTTCTTCGTTTGCGGGAGCTTTATATGGTAGCAGCTCTAATAATCGATTAGCTGCCTTTCTGCGGCACCCAAATTTTACAAGTAAAGTAAAAGGATTATATTTTTGCGGCGGCAGTGTACATCCCGGAGGTGGTATTCCATTATGTTTACTTTCCGCTAAAATTGTTGGTGATTTGGTACCATCTCCGAGTGATAAATAATTTATAAAGTAAAATTTTAAAACCGAAAGATTTGAACCCGTACTTGCCTGTTAAAAGAAAAGAACTACTAGCCATATTTGTATTAGTTATTTTTTATGCCGTGGGCTTTTATGGTTTAGTTTTTAGTAATTACCAAGCACTTTTTTTAAGCTTAGTCCCTTTTAATCTGCTACTTACAAACCTTATTTTATTCTTTTTTCACCAAGATTTTTCCCGTCCGTTTTGGTTGTTTGCCTTTATTGTTTTTAGCGTAGGATTTCTGGCAGAAGTGATAGGTATTCATACGGCCTTACTCTTCGGGCATTATACTTACGGAGCGGCCTTAGGCTGGCAACTTTTTAAAGTACCTTTAATTATTGGACTAAACTGGCTAATGCTGGTTTATACTGCAGGTCATACAGTAAATTATTTAGGGCGGTTTACGTGGTGGATAAAAGCTGTTCTGGGAGCAGCTCTAATGGTAGCTTTAGATTACTTCATCGAACCGGTTGCGGTACATCTGGATTTTTGGTCGTGGCAAGCAAATGTAATCCCTCTTTCTAATTTTGTGGGTTGGTTTCTGGTGGCGTTAGTACTGCAAATTTACTTTCAGCAAGCAGCTTTTCGAAAAACTAATTCTTTAGCGCCTTTTGTTTTTCTTTTGCAGTTCTTGTTTTTTGGCGCCCTTTCCTGGGTAATTTAATTCAGCATTTACTTTATTATTTACTTTTTGTCGAATCAGGTTTACTAAATAGCGATTGTCCGCGCCGGGACTTTTTACGTTTCTGGGTAATACTATCTAAAATACCTTGCGTTTTAAACCGAACATACCACATTCCGGCCCATTCGCCAGACTGATAGCCGGTACGGGGTGTTGCAAAATTTTCTGGTAAAGCTTTCTGAGTTTCTAGATTTACTAATTTTTCCGGCTGCCCGTGGCATTGTAAGCAAAGTGGATCTGTCATTCGGATAGGTTTGGTATAAAGTAATTCTGTGGCACCCACCCGGCTTATCTGGGGTTCTAAAACCTGTTTTTGATTATTAAGTGCCGTATATTGTTGCAGTTGTTCCTGCAAGAGCAAGCTAGCCGGATCAGTAGCTGAATTTGGCCAAACTTTACCGGTTCGCCCCACATCTGCCAGGTACTTCTTTGCTATTTCTTGTACTTCAGGATACTTCTCTAATTTATGGTAATCTAAGGCAGCTTTAAAGTTACCGGAATCTAAGGTTGTTTTTAAATGGGTAAGCATGTTTTGCTCTGCGGTACGAATAAGGCTATCACCTACCCGGCGGGTTTCCTGTAATATCATAGAGCCCGTAATGCGTTTCACTAGGTGGCGTTCCATCTCATCGGCTATTTCTTTGCCGTTAGACAGCTTTTTAGGTTCGCAACTGCTGTTAGCAAGTAAAGCAAAAATGGCTAGAACTATCCAAACAACTGGCAATAGTAGCTTATTCAAAAAAGAACGAATCTGCATAAAAAAGAGTTTTATAAGAATAAAACGTACTGGTGGGTAATGGCGTTTTACTACCTGCAAATATCAGTGTTAGGTAAAAAAGAAACAAAGAGAAGTGGCGCATTGATCCAGCGAGCAATTTACCTGTTTCGGCAACTACCAACCAGTAACTTTTTATTATCTTTGCGTTTTAAAACAGATACTTACAGTTATGTTAGATAAGTTAGAGGCTATTAAAGAACGTTTCGACGAAGTAAATCAGCTTTTACAACAACCCGAAAGCATGAGCGACATGAAAAAATATAAGTCGCTTAATAAAGAATACAAAGACCTTGAAAAAATTGTAATTGAGTATAAAAAATACCAAAATTTACTCGGCAACATTGACAATGCCAAGCAGGTAATTGCTACTGAAAAAGACGAGGAATTCCGGGAAATGGCCAAAGAAGAACTCGATGAACTGTACCCGCAGTTAGAAGAGTTGGAAGAAGTGATTAAAAACTTGCTTATTCCTAAAGATCCAGACGATAGTAAAAATATTATTATTGAGATCCGGGCTGGCGCTGGTGGCGATGAGGCTTCTATTTTTGCCGGCGATTTACACCGCATGTATTCCCGCCTGGCAGAAAAGCAAGGCTGGCGCATGGAGCTGATTGATGCCCAGGAAGGTACTTCTGGTGGTTACAAAGAGATTATCAGTAGTATTTCCGGCGAAGATGTTTATGGTAAAATGAAGTTCGAATCGGGCGTGCACCGGGTACAACGCGTACCAGCCACCGAAACACAAGGTCGTATTCACACTTCGGTAGCCAGCGTGGTAGTATTGCCCGAAGTAGAAGAATTTGACATTGAACTGGATATGAACGAAATCCGGAAAGACTTATTCTGTGCTTCCGGGCCAGGTGGTCAGTCGGTAAATACTACTTACTCGGCAGTTCGTTTAACCCACTTACCTACCGGTATTATGGCTCAGTGCCAGGACCAGAAATCGCAGATTAAGAATTACGAAAAAGCTCTGAAAGTATTGCGTTCCCGGATTTACGAAGTAGAACTGGCTAAAAAGAACGAAGAAATGGGTGCTCAGCGTAAAAGCATGGTAGGTGGCGGCGACCGCTCCGATAAAATCCGGACTTATAATTACCCACAAGGCCGTGTTACCGATCACCGCATTGGTTATACCGTTTATAACTTGCCCAGCGTAATGGACGGCCAGATCGATGATTTTATTGAAGAGTTACGTATTGCCGAAAATGCTGAACGCTTGAAAGAAGGTGTGGCGTAAGGATTCAATAGTTACAAGTTGCAGGTTATAGGTTGCAAGTTGATTTTTATAGAGAAGAACAGAGTAGCGGGTGTCAAGAACTCGCTACATTTGTTTTAAGGCATAGGTAGATTATATTTTATAATAAGTACTACCCAGCAATTGTAAATTATTAGTAGAAAAGCTTTCCTGATTTAATGCTATTGATTAAACGGTTGCGACTTCATAAAGCCAAAAGTAGCTTTCCACTTAAAAATGGAAGTAAATTACTTTTCCAAGGACTGTTGCGTTGCTGCCTATTCTGCTTGTTTATTTACGGATTAGGTTCTTGCGAACCCAAAGAAGAAATTGTTACCACCGATAGTAAAGCTCAACTGGAGTTTTCAACGGATTCATTAAAGTTTAATACCGTTTTTGTAAATACTGCTAGTGCCAGCAGGGCAGTTTGGGTGTATAATCGCCGTTCTAATGCAATAAAAATAACTGAAATTAAACTGGAACAGGCTAATCCTGCTTACCAATTAATTGTAGATGGTCAGGAAACTACCCAAGCCAATAATGTTTTACTGCGCGGTAAAGACAGCTTGCTTGTGATAGTAAAAGTTACGATTCCGGCTACTCAAGATACAGCTGCTTTTATCCAGACGGATGCGCTTTCGTTTTTGGTTAATTCAAATCAGCAGCGGGTAGTTTTAGTAAGTTACGGGCAAAATGCCTACTTCCATTCCAAAACCGAGATAACGACTAACACAACCTGGAAAGCCGACAAACCGCACGTAGTATATGGCTCGGTAAGTGTGGCGGCTGGGGGTAAGCTAATTATTGAACCTGGATCTAAAATTTATTTTCACAAGGATGCTGCCTTAATTGTAAAAGGAAGCTTAGAAGTTAAGGGTACAGTCAACAAACGTGTCTTGTTTACCGGCGACCGGCGCGAACGATTATACGCGGCAGTGCCCGGGCAATGGCTGGGAATTAAGTTTGAAGCTACTAGTACTTATAACTACATTCAGTTTGCCGATATTAAAAATGCTACTTTTGGGCTTTGGGCAGCTAATCCGGATCAGGACGAAACGGATTATGATTTAAAAATAGAACAATCCATAATTCAGAATATGTTCGAAACGGGTATTTTAAGCCACGGGGCAGATGTACAAGTTACGAACACTCTAATTACGAATTGCGGACAAAGTGCTGTATTGGGTTTAGGTGGAGGCAATTACAACTTTACGTATTGTACTTTAGCTAATTATACCGTTGGTTTTCGGCCTGGGAGTGTTACTTTGTTATTAACAGACCAATTAAAGGTAGCTGATCGACCTAATCAGGAATACCGCGTTCAATTACTAATGCAGAATTCGATAGTTTGGGCAGGTAAGCACAACTCGTTAATCGCTCAAGATCAAATTCAATTGAAAAATGAAGCTGGAACGACGCCGCAGTTACAAATTAATCATTCGGTTGTACAAACAAAAAGTTACCAGGACCATCCGGCTTTTGCCTGTTGTGATAATTTACTAAATGTAGACCCACTGTTTAAAGCACCTATTGAAAGCGCGGAATCTAACTTGCTCGATTTTCGGCTCGATAGTTTATCACCGGTTAGTAACACGGCAGTAGCTACACCAGCAATATTAAAAGATTTAGTAGATAAAAATCGTCATTTAACTACACCCGACCCGGGTGCTTACGAACGCCTGAACCCATGAAATGGTACCAGAAAAGTATTCGCTTGCCTGCTCTTAAACGCGGCTATCATTTAATTACCGATTTGCTTACTGCCGAATTGCCGGAACTGGAAGAAATTAAAATTGGCTTAGCCCATATTTTTATTCAGCATACTTCCGCGAGTTTAACCATTAACGAAAATGCCGATTTTACGGTAAGGCAGGATTTTGAAAGTCATTTAAATAAAATGGTACCTGAAAATGCCTCCTATTACCGGCACACGCTAGAAGGACCCGACGATATGCCGGCACACATTAAAGCTTCGCTAATGGGTAGTTCAGTAACTGTGCCGATTACTAATGGAACCTTTAATTTAGGTACCTGGCAAGGCATTTACCTCGGCGAACACCGCAATCAGGCTACCCGTCGCTGGCTAGTAATTACACTTCAGGGGGAGTAAGCAAAATTTACTTTTTTAAAAAAGAAGGCCGGTTAATAAACCAGTTAAAATAATATAGGGCGGCGGAACTTTAGTCCAGAGCAGAATACAGAAAGTTACTACAACAATGGCCACATTTGCCAGATTCGATTCAATAGGGTGATACAATAAAATAGCAGCAGCAGCTACCATGCCGGAGCTTACCGCATTTATTCCTTCTAAAGAAGCTTTAATAACGCGGTACTTTCTTAATTCGCCCCAAAACCGGATTACAAAAAATATCAGGAAGGTACCTGGCAGAAAAATGCCTACTGTACCAATAAAGGCTCCTAACAGTTCTCCGCCAATACCGTAATCGCGCATGGCTAAAGCTCCCAGGTAAGTACAAAAAGCAAAAACCGGCCCGGGGAGCGCCTGCACAATCGCAAACCCCGATAGAAATTCTTCGGAAGTTAAATACTGCTTAAATTCTACAAACTGTGAATACATAAGTGGAATCAGTACCTGTCCCCCACCGAAAATTAAGCTGCCGTTGCGGTAGAAATTTTCAAAAAGTTTAAAGCCGCGTAGTTGCGTTGCTCCACCCAATACTGCTGCTGCAATAAATACTGCCGTATATAAAATAAAATTACTCCAATTAATTCTTATGTTTTTGTCTGGTTCAATGGGTTGCGCTTTGTAACGCAGGGCAGTAACGGCACCTCCTAATACCAGTAAGATAGGATACACCCAAGGCATATTAAAAAAGTAAGAAATATTAGCCGAAATCACCATCATGCCAATACCTGTTTTGGTATTAACCACTTTGGAGCTGATACGGTAAGCCGCAAATGATACAAAGCCTACGGCCATGGGCTGAATAAAACGCGTAAATCTAAGCGAAATTTCGTTGGCTTGCAGGTACGACATGGCTAACCCCGCCAGAGTCATAATTATAGTAGCGGGCGCAATCCAGATGAGCAAAGTAAGGTAAGCTAAATTGGGCCCTCCTAATCGAAAGCCAATAGCCGTAATAGTTTGGGTAGAAGTGGGTCCTGGTAAAATCTGGCACAATGCATTTAGCTCAATTAGCTCGCTCTCGGTAAGATACCGACGTTTTTCTACCAGCAACTTAAACATCATGGAGATATGCGCCTGAGGCCCACCAAAGGCAGCTAGCGCCAACCAAAGTACATCTTTCAGGAAAATGTAATTTCTGGGGCTTAAGATTTTCTGACCTTTGGACCATGGCTTAGAGTCCACTAATTTAGGGTCCGTTAATAATCCATGGTCCAAAGTCTCCAGTTTTTATAATTGATAATTATTAGTTCATATTCTACAGTTGATAAACCGTAGTTCGTGGTCGATAAATTTAGTAAAATATTTAAAAGCGTAGCCTACGTAGGCTACCTGATTTGTTACTACCTGTACGTTTTTACTATTTCGTTTCTTTCTATGAGGATGATTTTCGTAGCCTGTAGACTATGGACCATGAATAACTCTACTTCTTCAGTAAGCCTAGTTCAATCAAACGCTCCGTTAAGAATTCGCCGGCGGTGGTATCGGGATAAGCCTTCGGGTTTTCGGTGTCAATACAACCTTCCAGGCAAGTTAGATCCATTTCGGTACGAGGATGCATAAAAAACGGAATAGAATACCGGGAAGTGTGCATAAGCTCGCGGGGCGGATTTACTACCCGGTGAATGGTAGATTTTAATTTGTTATTCGTATGCCGCGATAACATATCGCCTACGTTTACTACAATTTGCTCGGGCAAGGCCGTTATTGGAATCCATTTGCCATCACGCCGTAATACCTGCAAGCCATCAGCGCTAGCTCCCATCAATAAAGTAATTAAATTTATATCACCGTGCTCTGCGGCTCTTACAGCATCAGTTGGTACGCTATCCGGATCTTCAATCGGGAAGTAATGAATAGCCCTTAAAATACTGTTGCCGTGGTAAACTTTTGCGTCAAAATAATCTTCGTTGAGGCCCAAATAAAGAGCAATGGCACGTAGCATATGCGTACCAGCCTGTTCTAAGGCCCGGTAAGCCGCCAAAGTCATTTCTTTAAATTCGGGCACTTCGTTGGGCCAGATATTGGCCGGGTAGCTTTCGGCTTTTAACTCTTCTTGCGGCAAGTCCTGGCCTACGTGGTAAAATTCTTTTAAATCGCCGGTATTACGGCCTTTTGCGTGTTCTTTTCCTTTACCAACGTAGCCACGCTGCCCCGCTAAAGTTGGATTTTCGTATTTTTGTTTTACTTCGTCGGGGAGGCTGAAGAATTTTTTAACTGCATTGTATAATTGGCCGGATAGCTCATCACTTAAGCCGTGGTTGCGGATTGCCACAAAGCCAATACTTTGAAATGCCTCCCCTAAATCCTGTACAAATTTATGTTTACGCTCCGCATTCCCGGAAGTAAAATCAGCTAAATCTAACGACGGGATTTTATCAACTAATTTCTCGGTTATAGTATCCATATAGTAGTAATGTAAAAGATAAAAGTTTAAAAAACTGGTCTGATTTGTCCTGCTTTACTTGCCGGATAACAGCCTGTCAACCTTATGCAAAAGTACGCAATAAAACTCTTTCGGTAAACGCTGTTGGTAAATCTACTTTACTGGCTCCAGGCGTTTTGCCGCGTTCCCGGCAGCTTATTTTTAAAATTTGGCGTTTCTATAGGACTTTAAAACAAAATAGCTTTAAGTAAGGATAGTTTTACATCCCTACTAAAAGCTATTTTGTTATTTTAAATAAATTATTTCTGAAGCGCGGCTAAGTAATTTTTCTCGGCTCCTGCCCAGTTTACAATATTCCAGAAAGCGGCAATGTATTCGGGCCGACGGTTTTGGTACTTAAGGTAATAAGCGTGTTCCCACACATCTAAACCAATAATGGGCTTGCCTTTCTTTTCGGCTACGTCCATTAAAGGATTATCCTGGTTAGGAGTAGAAGTAACCGCCAGTTTGCCTGCCGGATCCACAATTAGCCAGGCCCAACCCGAACCGAAGCGGGTAGTAGCCGCTTGGTTAAACGTTTCTTTAAGCTTGTCTAACCCACCTAAATCGCTGTCAATAGCGGCGGCTAATTTACCGGTAGGTTTGCCCCCTTGCGCCGATAAAATATTCCAGAAAAAAGTATGGTTCCAGTGTCCTCCTCCGTTGTTACGCACGGCTACCGGATGCTTGCTAATATCTTTCAGGATGTCTTCCAGTTTCATGCTGGCTAATGCGGTACCGGTTACGGCTTTGTTTAAGTTCGTTACATAAGCCTGGTGGTGCTTGGTATAATGAATTTCCATGGTTTGCTTATCGATATGCGGCTCCAGCGCATTAAACTCGTAAGGCAATTTAGGAAGCGTAAAGGTATCGGCTACGGGCTCCGCCATAATTTTTAATGGCTTAACCAGCCCGGCTAACCCAAGCAGGGCCGCCGATTTAAGAAAAGTTCTTTTATCCATAACAGGTTAATTTATAAGTTGATTAGAGAAAAAACGATTTAACACAGGCAAAAGTATAAACTTTAACGGGAGGTTACTTTACTTAAACATAGGTATTCGCAGAAAAAGTACGTTTATTATAACTTTTAAACTACCCTGATTACGTACTTACCCGGTTCAGGTTAATATTTTAAAAGTAAGACAAAAGAAGATTTATATTAAAATATAGAAGGTCTTATAATTAAATATAAGACCTTCTTGTTATTGCTGCTACTGTAAAGTTTCTAAAGAACCGGTAAAATAAAAATCCGGGTTTTCTATGCTCTTCATCTGGCCCAAGGGTCCTTCGGTTGGGTCTCGGAAATAATCTAAAACAAAACTTTCGGTGTTTAAATGATTTAAAATAGGGCTCATATCCTCTGCTATTACCTGCCCGTTGCCATTAGGAGTTTGTGCCGTAAATTTATATACCCCATCAGCAGTTTGGGTATAAGTATAAGGATAAACGGCATAAAATTGTGCGCTACCCTGATATATTACTACATATAATTGCATAGATCTACTTTGAGGATTAAATAAAAACAACATGTAATCTAATCGTAAATTATAATTACCGTTTAGCAAAGTGGTTGCAATTTGTTGTTGCTTACTGGTAAAATCCGGCGACCAGCCTGGTAAGGGCTGAGGTGGTACTGCTACGGTGTTAAACGTAACCCCAATAAAATTATACAACGGAATAATAGCCGTTGGCGAGGACTGCACTACTACCCGGTTACCATTAACTTCGGCGTAATATACTTGCTGCGCGCTGTCCCAGAGCAACTCCGAAATAGTGATGCCATTAAGTACCAATGGCGGCTCAAATAATAATCCACGGGGCGTGTAGGTAAACGAAGTAGAAATAATTTGCACCGTACCATTCTGCAGGGCTACTAATGAAAAAGTTCTGTTGGCAGCGTTAATATCTACCTGTAGTTTCGTGCCACTGGCACTTGGCAAAAAAAGAAAAGGATTGGCTTTGGAGTAAGCAGCAGTTTCGTCGATTATAGTTTTGAGTTTTCCTGCTGTATAAGCATCAAACTCCTCTTGGGTAGCCTGAACTAAAACCATTTTGCTTTGTTGCAGATTACCGGTTAATCGAACAACATTGGTAGTAACAGAATCAATAGTAAATTCAAAATCCGAATACATACCTTGGCCCTCATCGCCTTCTTGCCCCGATAAATTGAATAATACAGCAGGATCAGGATCGGCCAAGAGATGCAGCGGCGAGTAGGTATCGAAAATTAATGCGGGTTGCTGCATGGCTTTTAAACGGTAAGAACTTTCGGTAGGCGTACCTGCCGAACTGGAACTTACATCCGCTGACATACTTACCCGATCGTTCTCGTTAAATTTCAGGAAAAAGTTATATCTCCGGTTTTGGCCCGTTATCAAAGTCGCCTTCCAACCGTAGGGTGCCCCAGTAAGTTGGACTTTGTAATCGGCGAGAGCTTTGACCAGACGCTCATCGGGGCGTTGGCCAGGCGCTGGATCGTTATCGTCTTTCTGGCAGGCCGAGAGCAGGGTAAGTAAAACCAAACTCAGGAAATATATTTTTTTCATGTAGATGTTGCGGTAACAGCAGATAGCGCGAAGCATTATAGCTGAATGATTATAAGGAATTGATAGCCGTTTGGGCACTTGTTTGTAAAGTGTAAAAGTCAATATTCCAGGCTTCTTTAAAATAACGAACAATTATTTGCTCTTTCTGGCGTAAAGCCGCTTGCGCCCTAGTATTAGAAATGGTTTTAGTTGGATCAGATGGGTCAGGCATCTTAATATTGTTAATGATGGCGTCAAAGTTTGTCCGTCCTTCAATCATCATAATAGCTATCATCTCTACAAAATCATCGTCAGGTATATTACGAGCGTACTCAGTAATAAATCCTCTTGATCGGGCATCTGCCAGCGGGTAATCAAACCAATTGGCAGTATAAATGGGAGTGATGCTCTTAAATTCCGGCGGATACTGGATAGTTTGGTGCAAAATATGGCCAAACTCGTGGTGAATTATTCGTAGCGTGAGCTTTAATTGGGCTTTATTAGCTTTATCAAAGCTGTTAATCTGGTACAACACAATTTTGCGGCCACCTTCAGCGGTACCTAATGTAATAGTTCCATCAGTATTATACTCGGGGCTACCTACCAGCACAAATTGTTTAGGAGATAAACGCTTTATAAAGTTAGGGCCAGCTACTTGCTCGTAAGGTGCAATCCAGGTTTTCTTGATGGTTTCCAGCGCCGGAATAATTTTATCTTCTTGCGGGGGAACTAAAGTTTTATCCAGGGCGAGCTCGTAACGGTCGAAGCGATATTTTACTTCAATATTGTAGGGTGTTACAAAATTCTCAAGCAGCCAATTATCCAGAGGACCTTTGGTCCAGGTTTCTCCGCCTAAATCCGTTAATACGGTATCCGGGTCATCCTCTTCGGAGCAAGCTGATAAAAAGCTAAGCGCAAAAAACAGGAGGAATAATTTAAAATATTTTTTTTCCATGATATAATATCTATATTCTTTATCGAGGATTGCGTTCTATGCCGGCTAGCGTAACTTCCTGGGGTAACTGGAGTAACCGGTGGGGATCTTCGGGACCCAATTGAATTACTTGACCATCAACTGTATAGTGCGTTACCGGAATTTTATGCCGCAATAGGTCGAACCAGCGCATTCCTTGCTGCACAAACTCAGCCGCTTTAAAATCTAAAATGGTATAGAGCATACCTAACCTTACGTTAGAACCAGTGCCATAATAATTCGCAATCTTAGTATTGCTGATGTTGTGGGTAGTACGATTATAGTCGGCAATGCGGGCGCTGGCGTACAAATTTAAGTCGGTGCGGGTAGCTTCTATATTACCAAGTGCCAGATTAGCTTCGGCGCGGTTAAACAAAACTTCTTCGGCGGTAAATAACGGGAAAATGGTGTAAGGAACACCGGTGGTAGCATTTAAATCTGTGCGAACAAAATGCTCCCGGAATTTAAGAATGAGCCAATTATCAGCTCTTTGCGTGTACAAAGGATATACCCAAGTGTCGCCGGTTACATTAGGTTGCCGAAAAAGATTATCAACTAAACGGGTAGATAATCCATAGCGGTACTGCGCATTGTAACGGGCCCAGTTAGAAGGCGTTTCTACTAAAAGTAAGTTTGCATTTTCGGTAGCTTGCGTGTAAATAGCCAGACCCTCGTTGGCAGTTAAATTGCTGTATACACTTACCCAAGGCCGTAAATTGGGGCCAATGTTTCCGCCCGGGAATACTTGGTTAGCGTGCTCCACTACTTTCTGGTAATCTTGCTTAAATAAATAAAAACGGGTGGCAAATGCATGCGCGGCGGCAGTGGTAAAATGGTATTTAGGAACCCGATAAACCGTATTTACAATTAAGGGCAATCCTTCCATCAAATCTTTCTCGATTTGTTCGTACACGTAGGCTACCGTTTTACGTTCATATTTGCCTAATACTACTTTTTCCGGAGTTGTTACATATGGAATCCCCGGATCAGTAGCAGCAGTAGCCGGATCGTAAACTTTTGAATAAAGTGTTACCAACATAAAATGAGCATAAGCCCGGGCTACTAAAGCCTCGCCTTTTTGCGCACTATAATCATTTGGATTGGGAGCATTCGCAATAGCTTCAAGTGCATGATTGGCGGCGGCAATAGCCGCATAGCTCGCATTCCAGTAATTATCGGCTGAACCTTGCGCTTTGCTTTCTACATCACGAAAAAAATACGGGTCGCGGTTAACATCTTCCGTAATAACGGAGTTTGTGCCTTTATCTTCGGCCAGGTCCGACATTGCTTCTGTAAAGGTGGCGTAATCGGCCTGAGGATAGGCTGTAACGAGTAATTCACTTACTTTTTCTACGGTATTTAACTGCGTACGCTGGTCTACGGCCTGTTCCAGGTAATCGTCCTGGCAGCCGGATAGAGTCATAATACTGCATAGTAAAGTATATTTAAATATATGCTTCATCTTAAACTTTTTGAAAATTGGTACTCTGTTCGTAAAACATTCCTTTCTGCACTTAGAGAGAAAACTTTTTATAAGACCTAACAAATTAACTCTTCTCCCTTTTTTAACTTTCCAACTTTTTATTTAGCCTTCTAACTTATTAAAATCCGGCTTTCAGCGATAAAGTAAATTGCCGGGGAATAGGAGTAGCTACTCCGCCCGCGCCAAAAAACTCCGGATCCTGACCATTCAATTTTTTATCCGCATAAATCAGCCAGATATTATTAGCTACTAAGCTTACAGATACCGTATTAAAACCTATCCCGCTTAAGCGAGCTGCTGGTAAATTATAAGTAAGGGTTGCTTGTTTCAGGCGCACAAAATCACCATCAGCCACCCGGGCAGTAGAATAATTGTAGTTATTATAAGGATAACCCGTTAACTGCGCTACTTCAATACGGTCTAGAATAGAAGGAATATTAGTAGTATTCTCGTCGCCGGGTAAAGTCCAGCGGTTTAAGAATTCTTTAGGCATGGCATCTAAATCAGTATAGCTCGATTTAAAGGCGGGGTTCAGCCGGATTACGTTACCAGCGCTATAGGTTACTAAAGCGGATAACGAGAAATTTTTATATCGGAAAGAGTTAAACCAACCACCAGTAACTATAGGATCAACGGAACCTTCGTATTTTAAATGCTGTATTTTGTCGCTTTGCAGGTACACGTCGCCGCTCTTTTCCCCGTCTTCGTTTATAAAGATGGGCGAGCCGTTTTGGGAATCGAGCCCTTGGAAATCAATGGAAAATAAACCGCGGTACGGATAACCTTGCAGAGCGCCGCCATTCGGACCAACTAATGCCCAGATATCGGGGTCGTTTCGTAGTTCGGTAATTTTGCCTTTATTATAGGCGCCGGTAAGCTGAGTGCGGAAGCCGTAATCTTGTTCGTTTATAATGTTGCTACCTAGCGTTAATTCCAAGCCTTTCGACTCCATATCAGCGTAGTTCGCTACTTTATATTCTTCCCCGCCAATACCCGAAGTCCGGATACTACCGATCAGGTCAAAACCGTTGCGTTTGTAAGCATCTATGGTTACTGATACCCGGTCATTAAACAAACCAATATCCATACCCACATTGGTTTCATATTGCTTCTCCCAGGTTAATTCAGAGTTTTCGAGATATTGAATCCCAATAGCTGATTCTACTTCGGATAAATAAGGCCGCCGGGTGCTGATATTTTCTAAAACTAGACTGGAGTTAGTGGCATTTCCCATACTGGCGGTAAGTCCGTAGGTAGCCCGTAAAGTGAGCCGGTTTACTTTGTTTAAGAAAGCTTGCATAAAGCCTTCGGTATCTACGTTCCAGGAGCCGCTCACATTCCAGGTAGGTAACCAGCGGGCGGCACGGGCCTGACCGAGTAGGTTAGAACCGTCGTAGCGAACCGTTCCGTTTAGGTTATACTTACCCTTATACGAATATGCTCCGTTGGCCATAAAGGCCAGAAAGCGCTCGTAGCGCATGGTCATGCCATAGTAATTAAAATTACCTTCTACATTTTGTTTAATCAGGCGGTAATCTACGTAGGGTACCCCACCTTTGTCGTACTGGTAACCGTAGCCATTAAAAATTTTATTTTGCCGGTCGGTGTAACGTAATTCCTGCGAAGTAAAAAGACGTATCGTATGAATTTCGTTGAAAGTTTTATCCCATTCTAACTGGTTGCGAAAGTTGTAGTTAACCAAATTATCATCGTTGGTATTATAAAATCCGCCGTAAGGCAATACTACTACAGGTTCTGCCTCCGGATTATCCGGGTCACGGTACAAAAATTTATTCCGTTCCCGAATAGTAGCATCACCAGCGGCGCGGTAAGCATTAGCCATATTCGAATTTTCCCGCACTTTGTGCTCCTGGCCGGTTCTGGCGTACCGCAGGGCTCCTAAAAAGCTATATTTTAAATTAGGCAGAATCTTGTAAGTAAATTCGCCTTGCAGCTTTAAGTCCAGTAAAGAAATATCAAGGGTATTATTTTCGAGTTCGTCGAGAATATTAAAGGGAGCATAGTTGCGGCGGAAATATTCGCGGTTACCGTTTTGGTCGTAAGCCCGCAGGGTTCGGCTGGTGTTTAAAGCATAGCTGTAAGGGTTGATATCAAAATCGCGGTCGTACTGCCCGCTTACGGCATTACTTACCCGGCCAATAGTACCCGGTGCCTGTTGGTCGCGGATGGAGCCTTGCGAAATCAAACCAAACGAAATTTTATCCGACACATTGAAGTTAGCCCGTACGTTGCCGGTAAAGCGCTTTACCTGGTCGGCCACGGTCCAACCGTTATCCTGTAAATAACTAGTAGAAATATAAAATTGTGATTTTTCGGTTCCCGATGATACGCTTAAGGAATGCTCCTGCATGAACGAATTGCGGAATAATGTATCAAACCAATCGGTATTCGCGCGGGCATAGGGCTCTAAGAAAGCAGCTCTCGCCTCCGGCGTATTTTGTAAGCCAAACTGGCCAGTAGCAGGGTCGAAACGATTAATCTCGTCGTACATTTTAGTAAATACGCCCCCATCTTGCCGCCGCGAAGCATCTGAATGGTTCAGCCAGCCTTTACGTTGCAGCTCACTGTACACCGACATTTGGTCGGCGGAGTTCATGATGTTGAAATTACTGTAGGTAGGCTTTAAGTAAGTAGTAAAATTGCCCGTATAGGAAACAATAGGTTTACCTACTTTTCCTTTTTTTGTAGTTATTACAATTACGCCGTTCATGGCGCGGGCTCCGTACAAGGCCGTAGCCGAGGCATCTTTTAGAATCTGAAAGCTTTCAATGTCGTTCGGGTTTAAACCAGCCACCGAAGAACCCACTAAAGTAGAAGGGTCGCCGGTAGATAATTGTTCATTCGATACGTTTACAATATCTTCTAAGGGAATGCCGTCTACTACCCACAACGGTTTGTTTTCGCCGGTAATGGAAGTAGCGCCCCGTACCCGTATTTTAGGCGCCGCACCAAAGGTTCCCGATACGTTCTGTACCGATACACCGGCAACCCGCCCTTCCAGCATGCGGCTTACATCATTTACTCCTTCCCGCTTCGAATCATCGGCTTTCAGGAGAGCGGCCGAACCAGTAAATAGCTTTCGATCAATAGTTTGGTAACCAGTAACCACCACTTCATTTAAAGCACTAATATCTTCAGACAAAGTAACATTAAAAGAAGTACGGCCCGCTACCGGAATTTCCTGACTTTTATAACCAATCATTGAAAATACCAGTACCGCAGCATTGTCTTTCACGGTTAATTTAAAATTACCGTTGGCATCGGTGGTAGTACCGTTATTAGTTCCCTTTTCCACTACCGTTACCCCAGCACCATTTTCGGTACCACCAGCGCCTTGTACTTTTACAGTACCGCCTACGGGAACATCCCAAACCGTAACGATGTGCTCACGGGCTACTGTTGGAACAGACAACGAGGAAAAGCTTAGGGAACCTAGTAAAAATATAATTTTTAATCGTCGTACTTTATTTGGGTAATTATTTTGATGCATATAAATCCTGATTTTATACGAAAGGGTAATTTATATTTTACCCTATTAGCAGATTTCCTTTACAGAAGATAATTTACAGAAATAATGTGAATTAATCTCATATAGGAAACTAATAATTTATACTGCCTGAATCAGCAGAATAAACAGGAGCAAAACAGTGCAAAAAGAAATAAGTTTTAAAGTTTGGATTGATTTAGAAGAATACCCAAATAGTACGAAAACAAGCTAAGTTATATTGCAGAAAATTAAAGCAAAATTTAATTTTTTTACTAAATACATTTTTTATTCAACCGAAAAACTCGGGCTAATTTACCCGATTGAAAATACACGTGTAGTTCCGCGAACAGAATTTGTTCCTATTCATTGGATGTAAAAAAAAGCTGCTAATTTAAAAATTTAGACGGTAGAAAAGCTAAATGGAAGAGTAACTCAGCGGAAAGAAATCAAGAATCACTTTAATGAGCTTGAGAAGCGAATCTCTATTAATGAAAGGCAAAGAAAAAAAATTAAGTTATAAACAAAAAGGCAGTTATATAACTGCCTTTTTTATGCAGGTGAGTTAACTTATAAGTAAAAGTAACCTTCTCCTACTAAAACACTTTTACCCCCAACTTTAACTCCGGTAATGGTATCGTTCTCGTGCCCAATGGTAATATACAATAAACTGGGGCGACCCATTTCAAAGCCTTGTTCACAGATAATTTTAACTTCGGTTGTGTCCGTTTCTGTTGGTACCAAGCCGTGATGCACCAAGTAACAACCCAAAGGACCGCAAGCACTACCTGTAGCAGGATCTTCCGGAATGCCAAAAGCAGGAGCGAACATGCGACCGTGTACAGTATGTGCCGCTTGCTCTGTTTCTAGGGAGAACAGAAAAATGCTGTCGGTATTTATATAACGTAGCTGATTTTCGAGTACTTCGGTACGCAAACGCGCTTTTTTAACCGCCGCCATACTTTTTAATGGAACATACAAGTAAGGTACACCGCACGAAACTACTTGTGCCGGTTGTTCCGTTACAATATCTGCTACATCAACTGAAAGTAAATCTGCTAAAACCTGCGCATTTGTTACGGTTTGCCCAAACTCCGGTAAGGGTTGCGACATGGTAATTAATCCCAAATCCTGACCATTCTGCTCAAATACTATTGGTATATCTCCTACTCCTTCTTCAAAAATTAACCGGTTCCGACCTTCCGCCGATAATAATTTTTGTTGTAATAACACGTATGCAGTGCCAATAGTTGGGTGGCCTGCCATTGGCAATTCCTTGCCCGGCGTGAAAATTCGCAATTTTATATCATTCTGCGGATTTTCTGGGGGCAGTACAAAGGTTGTTTCAGAAAGGTTTAATTCTTTCGCGATGCGTTGCATTAAATGTTCGGGCACTTCCTGACCATCCGGAAAAACCGCTAGTTGGTTACCTCCGAATACCTCATCCGTGAAAACGTCCGCTAAATAATACAATACTTTTTTCATGCTTTAGTAGCTACCAGAGCTTGATCAATATCCGCAATTAAATCGTTCACGTTTTCTAATCCAACGGATATCCGGATAAGACCATCAGAAATACCTACTGCCGTCCGTTCAGATTCGGTCAGTTTAGAATGGGTAGTAGAAGCCGGATGCGTAACAGTAGTACGCGTATCGCCCAGGTTAGCTGTTTTAGAAGCGATTTGTAAAGCATCCATAAATTGGTGCGCGCGCGCATAACCACCTTTTACCACGAAGGTAACAATGCCACCGCCTTGTTTCATTTGTTTTTTAGCCAACTCGTATTGCGGGTGCGAGGGTAAAAACGGATACAAAACGCTCTCCAATTCAGGATGATTATCTAAGAACTCTGCTAAAGTTAAAGCACTCTGACAGTGCCGATCCATCCGGACAGGTAAAGTTTCAAGGCTTTTACTTAAAATCCAGGCATTAAACGGCGATAAAGCCGGCCCTGTATGGCGCGCAAAAAAACGAATTTCGTCGATTAAATCTTGCCGTCCTACAATTATACCACCTAATACCCGGCCTTGGCCATCAATAAATTTAGTAGCCGAATGAATAACCAAATCTGCGCCGTAAGATATTGGGGTTTGCAGGTAAGGTGTGGCAAAACAGTTATCAACACTTAAAATTAAATTGTGTTTCTTTTTTAAGTTGCCCAGCCATTCTAAATCTATCAACTCCAACTGCGGATTTGAAGGAGTTTCGATAAAAATTAATTTAGTATTTGGCTGAATTAGCGCTTCCCATTCTTCCGGACGAGCTGCATCGGCATAGGTATGCGTAATACCCCACTTAGACAGAACTTTGGTAAGCAATTGGTGCGACGACCCAAACACCGAACGTGAAGCCAGAATATGATCGCCGGATTGCAAGATGGCTCCAAAACCAGAAAAAACTGCCGCCATACCTGTAGCAAAGGCAAAGCCATCTTCGGCACCTTCTAACAAACACATCTTATCAATGAACTCAGATGTATTCGGATTGGAAAAGCGGGAATAGATATTCCCTTCCAGTTCATCGGCAAATAAGGCACGTCCCTGCTCGGCCGTTTCGAAAGTGAAACTGGAGGTAAGGTAAAGCGGCGTTGAATGCTCCCGAAATTCGCTACGATTCGGATGAGTACGTATTACTTTGGTTTCGTTATTTTCCACAATTTGTAATTACTAGTTGCAAGTTACAGGCTAAAGAATAAAAGCTAGCTTACTCTTACTGGCTTAATCAGTTGTAAACTAAATTTTACTTTTTCCTATCTAAAATTAAAAAAGCATTGTGATGATATTTCGCAAACTTACGAGGATCACAATTAATCCTACTAAGATCATCATGGTTTTTATCGGAAGTTTACGGGCTAGGATTGCTGCAATGGGGGCTGCCACCACGCCACCGAGTACTAATCCGGCTATTACCTGCCAATGGTTAAAGCCAATAAGGGCAAAGAAAGTAATGGAGCTTGCCAGTGAAACAAAAAATTCTGCCAGGTTTACGGAGCCAATAGTGTACAAAGGACTACGGCCACTGGCAATTAACGAAGACGACACAATTGGTCCCCAGCCCCCGCCACCTACCGAATCCAGGAAGCCACCTGCCGTAGCGAGTATGCCTAATTTCCGGATAGGTTTACGCTTAGTAGTTTTCTTTAAAGCTTTCTTAATGATAACACCCCCTAAAAACAAAGTGTATAATGCTACCAATGGTTTAATGATATACACGTAATTTTCGGCGGAAGAAAGTACGTAAGCTCCTAAGATAGCGCCTATTACGCCGGGTAATAACAAATTCTTAAATAATTTACTATTTACATTCCGGAAACGCAGGTGCATTAATCCGGATACGCCGCTGGTAAATATTTCGGAAGCATGCACGCTGGCGCTGGCAAAGGCTGGTGGAACGCCCACCGTAAGCAAAAAAGTAGTGGCACTTACGCCGTAAGCCATACCCAAGGCGCCGTCAATCATTTGAGCAACGAAACCAGCCAACATAAACCAAAGTATTTTAGAATCAATGTTTTGAGCGGCCTGGCGGGCATAAACGCCAAGAGTATCCATGGGTAAAAGGCTAAAAAGCAAATGCCCGGAAATCATTAATCCTAAACAGGCAAAGGCAACTATAAACTGATACCTCCGGGAATGTTTAATATGCGGTATTAAAGGAATGGGAGCAGGTTTAGGTGGTTCAGCTGCAATCACTTCAGTTGAAGTTCCCGGTTTTTCTACCAAAACCGAAGTTATGGTATTTAGTTGTTTTACTTTTTCCGCGAAATCGCCTTTTAAACTATTCCGGATTTGCTGCAAGTTGTCTAGCACAGCTTCTAATTCGTCCGGGAAAGTTTCGTTTAATACTTCTTTTACTCGTTTAGCTACCGTTGGGGATTTACCATTAGTAGAAATAGCAATTTTTAGATTGCCTTTCTGCACGATAGAACTCAGGTAAAAATCGCATTCATCTGGCGTATCGGCTACGTTGGCCAGTAATTTCTGATCTTTTGCTTCTTGTTTAATCTGCCTATTTAGGGCTTTATCATTGGTGGCTACAATTACTAAATCTTTTTCTTCTAGATCGGTAATAGTATAAGGCCTTTCCAGTAAGGTTACGTGGGGATGCTGTTCGGCCAGTTCTTTTATTTGCGGTAAAATTTGCGTTGCAACCAGCGTAACCCTAGCTTCCGGACTGTTACGAAGCACTGCTGATATTTTTTCTTCTCCCACTAGCCCCCCGCCCACAATTAAGGTATGCAGTTCGTGTAGTTTCAGGAAAACCGGAAAAAGATAATTTTCCTGGTCGGTAGCAGTTAAGGAATTAGGTTCAGTTAACACAAATTTTAAATCACAGATTAAACGGATTACACAGATTTAGCAGATTTATTTCTGATATACAGATTGACGCGGATTCCACGGGTTTACCTAAAAACTTGTAAAGTTTAAAGAGACTTTACTTATTTCAAAATAAACTACTATGATTAACATATTGAATCAGAATAATTAAGAGGATTAACTTAATTATTCTGATTCAATATGTTAATCATAGTAGTGGAATTCGCGTTAATCCGCGCTTCAAACATTCAGCAAATCGGCTAATACTTCCGGACGTTTTACTTCTTCGCCGCGATAAGTTTTAGCAGCGGTTAAGAAACTATCGGCTTCGGTTAAAAATTGCAGGGCAAATTCCTGACTTGGTTCGTTCTGGTTAATTTGCAGCACATGCGTTTTAAAATCCGGATCGAAGGTAAAAGTGCCATTGGCTACAAAATGCGTATCAAAATCGTTGATAATACCAATTTGCGTATTGCAGGCTATTCCTTTACTCAACAATAATGCTTTGGCGGTACCCACAAAAATGCTGTAGCTATGATAGATAGAATCCGCGTACATGCCGTTTTTTAAGGCTTCTACTGACCATTCCAGTTTTTCTTCTACCTCATACAACAAAGTAGCTACCAAATCAATCATTACCCCAGCGCATTCTCCTACTCCAATTGCAGTGGCGTATTCTTCTACGTGGCCCCAGTCTTTGTAATCGTCGGGAGCCATGGTACTTAAATCGGCAAGTGGTTTTAATAACTGATAAAAATAATTTTTACCCTGACGGTCGTAGTACGAGTTAAAATATTCGCCGTCGTAAGCGTTAGTTTCAAAATCGTTGAACAGGAAGCGCAAAATGTGTGGCCCCCGCTTAGTTGGCACTTTAATTACCCGGTCAGCTACACGGCCTTCGCCGTTACCCAGCGTACCGCCACCCAGCATTACCTGTAAAGCAGGAACAACGGCATTGCCGTGTTTAATAGAGCTGCCGTGGAAACCAATATTTGCTAAACCGTGCTGCCCGCAAGAGTTCATGCAACCACTAATTTTTATTTTAATGTCGTGGTTATATACTAAATCTGGAAACTCTTCGGCAATCATATTTTCCAGCACTTCGGCAATACCCATGCTGTTGGTAATTCCTAAATTACAAGTATCGGTACCGGGGCAGGTAGTAATATCGGCGGTACTGTCAAAACCTGGTTTAGCTAACCCTAATTTATTTAATTCCTGAAAAAAGTAAGGTAAAGCTTCGAGCCGGATATATTTAAACAGTAAGCCTTGGTTAGCCGTTACCCGAATATCATTGGCGGCAAAATCTTTTACTAAATCGGCTATTTTACGGGCAACATCGGTTTTGATATCGCCCATTAGCACCCGTGTTCTTACCGAATAAAAACCTTTTTGCTTTTGCTCCACTACGTTGGTTTTCAACCAGGCCTCGTAATGATTTTGATTTAAAATTTCTACGGCCGGTATTTCCCGTTCAGGAGCTGGCTCGGGTTGTGGAATAGCGTTGCGATCGATAACGTACGATTTACTTTTATTAGCCGTACGTTCCTGTGCTACTAAATCTATAAAAGCTTCAAAGCCAATTTTAGCAATCAGGTATTTCAAACGGGCTTTATTGCGGCTGGTACGTTCCCCGTGGCGGTCAAATACCCGAATAACCGCTTCGATTAACGGAATAACCTGGTCTTCGGGTAAAAATTCATAACCGAGTTTGGCCAACATAGGCTGTGCTCCTAAACCTCCGCCTAACACTACCCGGAAACCGCGTACTTCTTCGCCATTCTCCATTTTAACTTTAGGCACAAATCCTACATCGTGCATATAGGCCATGGCCGTATCTGCTTCTGAAGCGGAAAAACTAATTTTAAACTTCCGGCCCATATCCTGGCAAATAGGATTGCGCACAAAATACCGGAACGTTTCGTAGGCATAAGGCGATACATCAAATGGCTCGTTCGGGTCGATACCGGCGTCGGGGGAAGCGGTTACGTTACGTACAGTATTACCGCAAGCTTCGCGTAAAGTAATATCATCTTCGGCTAACTTAGACCATAGTTCCGGAGTGCGGTCGAGGCTCACAAAGTGAATCTGAATATCCTGCCGGGTAGTTAAATGCAAGTTTTTGCTAGCGTACTCATCGGATACATCGGCAATTTTGAGTAATTGCTTTACAGTAAAACGGCCAAAAGGCAATTTAATGCGCACCATTTGCACCCCAGGTTGGCGCTGGCCGTAAATACCCCGGGTTAAACGTAAACTCCGGAATTTTTCGTCTGGTAGCTGACCGCCCCGGAATTGGCGTATTTTCTTGTCGAGATCAATTATTTCTTTTGAAACCAATGGATTCTCGAATTCTGTCCGAAAACTTAACATACTATATTTCTTTATTTTCTTTTATCCAACTTAATACTAAAAAGGCCTTTTCTTACTTAAAGAAAGGCCCAACACACAACTATTTACTTTATAAAAGGCAATAGCTTATAATGGCCCATCATTCGCAGCACAACAACACATACAACAACAGGAAGCAAGAGTATATACCATATTATCTATATCGTTTTAATAGAATTAGCCCGGAATTAAAAAGGCCTTTCCTGGTTTGCAGAAAAGGCCTTAATTAAAAATATATTTTACAATCAAGCCTTCCCTGCCAAAGCCATACAACAGAAACCACAGCATGCCATGGAATTGCAGAAAATAGCAGAAAAAGCGTTTTGTGTATTCATTATTTTATTTAATGCCGTAAATATAAAGGTATGTTACGAACTTCCAGCAGCTTAGATTTATTTTTTTTAAGAAAGCTCCAAAACAATTGCGGCTTATGCAAGCAAATAACATTTTTATTAGGTAATTGTTCCGTAAAACTTTTAAAATTATAGATTCATAACCTTTACCAGTACCAAACCCCAAAGAATTTTACATTTTAAAAATTACCTTGATATTATTAACTTTTTTGTTTCAATTAATTTATTGGCATACCATAACCGACAATAGTACATTCCATTAGCAAGGTTCGGGAGCTTTAAAAGTACAAAGTTATCTGTAGCAGCTTGGGTTAAGACTACTTGTCCCACACTATTTACTATTTGAACTTGCTGTAATTCTTTATTCGCGGGAGCTACTATTGAAACTTGCTCTTGAGCCGGATTAGGAAAAATAACCGGTTCTGTTCCAGTTACGCGGATGTATTGCGTTTTAGTAACCGCATCGGATATAGAACTAAAACTGGCCGTAAACGAAACGGCGTAAATACCTGGCTGATCGTACCGAACCATTGGGTTCTGTTCTGTAGAAGTAGCGATGTTACCCCCTTCAAACGCCCAGGCCCATCCGTTGGCTCGTACTCCAATACTAGCATCCTGAAACTGCACCGTTGTTCCAGCTACAATAATAGTATCAGATACTTCGAAATCGGCGGTGAGCGGACTGGTACACACCACTGCCGTAGTTAATATATTCTGACGGACAGTACTTAAGATGCTTTGCATGTATTCGGCCTGATCCTGCGTAAACAAATTCATACAGGCATCATCGGTATAATCGAGAAAGTTCTGGTACATATTGCCGCCTGCCGAGCCATTGCTACAGGATTCTACTTTGCCCGTTGGGCAACCAGTAGAAGGCTTATCCTGATTAGGGGTATCATTAATATCATCGGAGTCGTTACAACTACCTGTATCGTTAGTGCCCCAGATATGTTGTAATCCCAACCAATGAGCAATTTCATGCGTACCCGTACGGCCTAAATTAAATCTGGAGGCAAACGGATTAGCGGGTGCCCGGCCAATAGTGGTATAATCCAACACTACTCCATCTGTTTCGGCAAGACTACCTGGATATTGCGCGTAACCAAGAGTTTTACTTTGAAGGTTACATACCCAAATATTTAAATACCGTTCACTATCCCAAGCATTCTGACCGCCATAAACTGAAAATTTAACGGCATCGTCCTGATCAAATTCAGTAGTGGAGGTAAACTTGCGTGTAACACCCGTAGTAGGATTACCTTTGGGGTCACGGGTAGCTAAACAAAATTGAATGCGGGAGTCGGCAGCCACGCCTTTAAACTGCGGCAATGTTTGGGAAGAATCCGCATTAAGGCGACGATAATCTTCGTTTAAAATTTCTAATTGCGAGAGTATCTGCTCGGTAGATATGTTTTCCTGACTAGTGTGATACACCACATGAAATACCACCGGCACTACGGTTACTGGTTGTTGCAACCGCGCCAACTTTTTCTGCTGCCGATACTTTTGAGCCCGTTTCTTTGCTTTTTGCATTTGATTAAGTAAATCCGGGTGAAGTTGCTGCAAGCGTTGTGTTACTTCGTTGGTGGCGCAGCGAGGTTTTGGATTTGGTTGTTGCGCCATAACAGTACCCGCTAGTAAAAGTAGCCAGATAATACAAACAGAATTAGTTAAACGCAAGGAGATAATTTTCAAAACTGGTAGAAGTTTAAGCATACATATGGTAATTCGTTAAAATCATATGCCTGGTTATTAAAACGATAAACTATTTACTTTTCGTTTAATAATTACAAGAACCATTTACTTCATTATTAATGTAAAAGGTATAATCATACAAAAGCCCGGCATAAAGCCAGGCTTTCGTGTAATTTAATTTCTTAAAAACTAGGTTCTGATTTTGTGACCAGCAACGGCATAATACCATATAAACAGGTAACATGGTACCATAATCCAGTAAGCCTGCTGTAAGTTAATAACATCGCCTAATTTACCGTAAAGTAAAGGAATAATGGCTCCCCCAGAAATTGCCATAATAATATAAGAAGAACCTATTTTAGTAAAACGGCCTAAATCTGCCAGGGCCAGAGGCCAAAGCGCCGGCCACATAAGCGAGTTGGCTAAGCCTAATAGCGAAATAAATAATACGGATACATACCCATCTGTAAATATGGCGGCTAAAGATAATATCACCCCAATAATAGCACATACTTTAAGGGCTTTGTCTTGCGTAAAGTACTTCGGAATACAAATAATTCCCACAATGTAGCCTACAATCATAGCAATAAGCGTATACGTGGTAAAAAACTTAGCCACCGTAAGTGGAATCTGATGATAATTATTCGCGTAGCTGATAACAGTATCACCGGCCATTACTTCTACCCCCACGTATAAGAAAAAGGTGAGCACGCCTATTACTAAATGTGGGAATTGGAATACACTGGTTTTACGTACATTAGCCGCTGCTACTGTTTCATCTTCCTTGTCGGTATCAATTTCGGGTAAGCCGGAGAAATAAATCATTATAGCTAAAACAACCAGCACCGCTACCATAATTAAATAAGGCGTAATAACCCGAGCCGCCAGTTCATTTAATTCGGCGGCTTTTTGTACGGCATCCATGCTGCTGATACGGGCATTAAGCGCATCGGCATCTTGTAATACAATGGCCCCTAAAATAATAGGAGCTAAAGCCCCCGCTACTTTATTACAAATACCCATAATACTAATGCGTTTGGCGGCACTTTCTAATGGCCCCAAAATAGTAATGTACGGGTTAGAGGCTGTTTGCAGAATGGCTAACCCGGTACCCTGAATAAATAATCCCAGTAAAAACAAGGCATACTGCCGGGTAAGAGCCGCTGGAATAAATATTACGGCGCCTACGGCCATTATTAATAACCCAACCGACATCCCTTTCTTAAAACCAGTAACCTTAAGCACCCACGCCGATGGAATAGCCATGACCAGGTAAGAAATATAAAAAGCAAAGGCTACTAAATACGATTCAAAATTATTAAGCTCACAAGCAATTTTTAGATAAGGAATTAATACCGAATTTAACCAGGTTACAAACCCGAAAATAAAAAACAGCGCCCCTATTATTACAATGGAGCGCATATAATGTGCATTTGTGGCGGCCGGACTTGGAACAGGCTTTTGAGATACCGAACTGTTGGTCATGGTTGTTAAAAAGATGATTTCGTTTTGTACACAAACGTGCTAGCCGAAAGTAATAAATTATTTTGAAATTATAACAAGTAAGATTATTTGAGTTGGGACAACTTGGGTTAGAAAATAAATAGTAATTGAAAAAAGTAAAATTTATGTTTAACCTGATGCGGCGGCTGATTAAATCTGCTTAAAAACTATTAAGAAAGTAAGCCACAGTTAAAGTAAAACAAAGCATTTACTAAAATATGCCGCAGGCGTATTATCGGATAGTAGCCTGTACCTGGTAGCGCAGAGGATCAAAGAAAATAGTTTTTTGAGTGCCACTGATCTGGTAAGTTGCAATCTGGTTTTTACCGTTTACGGGAGCGCAAGTAAGGGAAAAATCTTTTGCCGATGATACCAGATAATTATCTTCCCGGTATTTACCGGAAATTTGGATTACCCGCTGCTCAGGCGAAAGACTAACTTCCAGGTATTCCACGGTAGCATCGCGGTAACCGGCGCGTTTGCGGTAAGTAGTTTTACTCTGACCATCGGAAGTGGTTAATTTTGATATGTCGTAGGCAGCCCGAAGAGCCGGTTTGTTTATATCTGCCTGACTAAAAGTTTCTAATTCCCGCGCCCAATTTACCTGAGGTAATAAGGTAGTTTCCGGAGAGCCTGGTTGCGTACTTACTTTTTTTTCTACTTGCGCACGGGTTGTTTCTAATTGCTTTACCTGACCGGCAATAAATTCATTCAAATTAAAATACGGTGCAGCCACCGTTGTAGAACGTGCCGGTGCAGCAGACTGGTTGTTACAACTAATCAACCAGCCTGCTCCTATCAGCAAACTATATTTCAGATAACGAATCAAGACAAATAAAATAATTAAACGTGCTGTAATAACGAATTTCCGGTCATATCTGGTGGTTGCGGTATGCCCATCAATTCCAGAATAGTAGGAGCTAAATCGCCTAACTTGCCATTCTGTAAAGTTCCCTGATAATCATTAGAAGCCAAAATAAACGGCACCAGGTTAGTAGTATGAGCAGTATTAGGAGTTCCATCCGGATTAATCATCATTTCGGCATTGCCATGATCGGCAATAACTATACAGGCATAATCGCTGGCTAAAGCAGTGGTTACTACTGCCTCGGCACACTGGTCTACGGTTTCTACGGCTTTTACGGCTGCTTCAAACACCCCGGTATGGCCTACCATATCCGGATTCGCAAAATTAAGACAGATAAAATCAGCGGTTTTGTCACGCAGTTCCGGCACAATTGTATCGCGAAGTTCAAAAGCGCTCATTTCTGGTTGCAGGTCGTAAGTAGCTACTTTAGGCGAAGCACACAATAAACGTTTTTCACCGTTAAAAACGGCTTCGCGGCCACCCGAGAAGAAAAAGGTAACGTGCGGGTATTTTTCGGTTTCAGCAATCCGGATTTGCGTTTTTCCGGCATTGGCAACTACTTCGCCCAGCGTATTATTTAAATTATCTTTATCAAAAATAGGCTTTACCCCAACAAAACTATCGTCGTAATTAGTAAGAGTAAGGTAATACAGGTTGAGCTTGTGCATATTTTGCTCATGAAAATCGCGCTGCGTTAAAGCTTGGGTTATTTCACGGCCCCGGTCGGTACGGAAGTTAAAACACAAAACTACATCGCCTTCTTCAATAATTGCTACAGGTTTACCGCCCGTATCAACTTTCACAATCGGTTTTACAAACTCATCGGTAATGCCAGCAACATAAGAATCTTGTAAGGCCGCAATAGGATTAGTAGTGGTTTGCCCGATGCCATGTACCATTAGATCATAGGCCTCTTTTACCCGTTCCCAGCGGTTATCCCGGTCCATAGCGTAATAGCGACCCACAATAGAGGCTAGTTCACCGGTGGTTTGAGCCATGTGGCTTTCCAAGCTTTGCAAATAACCTACCCCACCTTTGGGGTCAGTATCGCGGCCATCGGTAAAAGCGTGCACGTACACGTGCTTTAAGCCTTTATCAGCGGCAATAGAACATAAGGCTTTCAGGTGGTCTAGGTGCGAGTGTACCCCTCCATCGGAAACAAGGCCCATAAAATGCACTTTTTTATTCTGCGTTTGGGCATATTCCAGAGCTTCGGCTAAAACCGGCATTGTTTCGAGTTCGTGTTCCCGAATAGAAACGTTTATTTTTACCAAATCCTGGTAAACAACCCGGCCCGCACCAATGTTCATGTGACCTACTTCTGAATTCCCCATCTGTCCTTCCGGCAAACCTACCGCTTCGCCCGAGGCTTCAAGTTTAGCGTGCGGGAAACGTTGGTAAAGAGAGTCTACAAAAGGAGTCTGAGCTTGGTCCACAGCGGATACCCGGGTATCATTAGCAATTCCCCAGCCATCCAGAATTATTAAAATAACCTTTTTGTTCATGTTGCAAAGATAATATTCTGCATTAAAATGTATAATTTTTGTTAACTTGCTGCATTAAAATCCGAATAATACAATTATTGGTAGCGAACACCTTGGCACAGTTTTAGCACTTAGGCCATCAGATTACTTTAGGTCACTTATGAAAACGATTAAATTAGTTCTGACAATGCTGACATTTGTCATTACCTCTTGGGTATTTACAGGTCAGGTATATGCTCAGGACGATGTGCTGAGTGGTGTTCGGACAGCACTCAGTACCGGAGATTCAAAACAATTAGCGCAATATTTTAATACTTCCGTTGAAATAGGAATTGATGGTAATAAATCTACTTACAGCCAAACGCAAGCTGAATTTGTACTCCGTGATTTTTTTAGTAAACAAGCTCCAACAGGTTTAGAACGCTTACACAATGGTTCATCTGACCAGGGGCTAACGTACGAAATTATGAAATACAAATATAACGGTGGTTCTTATCGGGTAATGGTGTACATTAAACAATTTAGAGGCGCTAATCTGATAGACACTATTGAATTTACAAAAGAATAGTAATAGTGGGTGTATAGCCTATAGTTGATAGAAATAAATTACCAACTAGTTATTAGTAAGCGCAGAACCAAAAAGTTCTGCGCTTTTTTATTTTATGGCAAATACCTTTTTCTATTTACTTTTTTGTGTTAAAAAATAAATTCAGCATTAATCTTATGAGGCGTTTTGGCGTAATGACGAATAGTTGAGGAATGAAACAGTTGGTGCTTTTAAAGCCTAAAACTAAATTAACCTGTAACTTGCAACCTTTAACGTGTATTAAATAACTGATTTGTGAGACCATCTTATATAACCGACGAAGCCCTGGAACAATTTATTAAGCAAGCATTAGCCGAAGACGTAGGAGATGGTGACCATTCGTCGCTGGCCTCTATTCCGGATAGTGCCCAAAATGAAGCCCAGTTGTTAATAAAAGGTACGGGAATATTGGCAGGCGTAGAACTGGCCCAGGAAATTATTCGTTGCGTAGATCCTGCTTTGCGCGTAAATGTATATTTAACCGATGGCGCTACGGTTAAACCCGGCGATGTCGCCTTTATTGTTTCTGGTAAAGCCCAGTCTATTTTAACCGCCGAACGTCTGGTTTTAAATTGCATGCAGCGCATGAGTGGCATTGCTACCTATACCCACCAATTAAATCAACTAATTGCCGGTACAAACGCTCGTTTACTGGATACCCGCAAAACTACGCCCAACTTCCGGATGATGGAAAAATGGGCGGTATTAATTGGTGGCGGCGTAAACCACCGGTATGGTCTTTTCGACATGATTATTCTGAAAGATAACCACGTAGATTATGCCGGCGGTATTAAGCAAGCTATTGCGGCCACTAAAGATTACCTGCAACGAACAAACCGGCAATTAAAAATAGTAGTGGAAACCCGTAATTTACAGGAAGTACAACAAGTATTAGAAACCAGTGGTATAGATCGCATTATGCTGGATAACATGACACCTGATCAGTTGCGGGAAGCCGTGCAACTTATTGGCGGACGTGTTACTACCGAAGCTTCGGGTGGTATTACAAACGAAACAATTGCGGCCATAGCAGCTACCAGCGTCGATTATATTTCCGTGGGAGCTCTTACCCATTCGGTACGAAGCATGGATATAAGCCTGAAAGCAAGAAAATAATTTATTTAAACCTCCAAATCAAAAAGCCATTAAGTAAGCGGCAAAAATCTAATCTGGCTTTTTTAACAAGTTAAATTTTATCTACTTTTGTGCCGCTTTAAATTTATTAATTCCTAATTACCCAACGCGTGATTATTAAAACCAAAAAGTACAAGTTAGAAACGAGTACGTACATTAAAATGGCCATGTTCGAATTATTGCGCAAGCAATGGTGGTTCATTATTGGGCCAATTGCCGTGGCTTGCCTGGCCTTTATCTGGCCTTCGTGGTGGTTTATTTCCGGCGCTATTTTAATTGTAGTGCTCTATTTACTGTTCTGGGCCGTACAGTTTACCGGCGTTACCCAATTAGAACAAAATAAAATAATCTTCGAGAAAATGGCTTACGAGATCGATGGTCGTCAGATTTTAATGAAAATAAACGAAAAGCAAGGAATGCCGGTAACTTGGGAAATGATCAAAAGTGCCAAGAAAACCAACGATGCCTACCTACTTTCGTTATCAAAAGCTCAGTTTATTCACTTACCTTTCCGGATATTTTCCGGACCTAACGACCTTAAAATGATGGATGCTTATTTAAAACGTAAGAATCTGATTGCTTAACTTTAGTAACTAGCCGAAGACAATAATAGCGCTGGATTTAGTAAATATTCAGCATTAAAGGTATCCATTCTTTTAAAGAATCGTTCTAGCAAATAATAAAATTGCTGTTATACTCAATAGATTAAGAAATAAATGACAACAAAAGCTCTTACTTTAGCCCTTGCTTTGGGTACTTCGTGGTTAGTGGCCTGCAGCAGCGAACCTTCAGATTTACGACCAGAGAACAAAGTTTCCGTGGATCAAGTACCGCCAGGAACCCGTACTAGCGGTAACCTGGACAACGCGGCCGACAACAGTGCGCATGATAATTCCCGTGAAGATGTTATGCTGAACCACGATGAGCACTCCAATCAATCGCTTGATAATACAAAAGAACAAGTAGTTGATTCTACTAAAACTACTCAGAAAGATGCAGTAGAAAACCACGAATAATCAGTAAAAAGGAATACGTTTTATTCTTCCGGATTATTTTGCGTTAGACCTATTTTAAAGCATGAAATTAAAAAATATTGCATTTGCCATACTTATTGCAAGCAGCAGCTTCTTAGGAGCTTGTAATAACACAAATTCTGAAAAGAGTACCGCTACTGAAACGGCCGAAACAAATACGGCTCCGGACTCAGCTAGCACCGCCCAGTTGGCGTATATCTGCCCGATGCAGTGCGAAGGCAGCGCCAGCAACACGCCGGGTAAATGCCCGGTTTGTACCATGGATTTGGTAAAGAACCCTGATTTTAAAGGTACTACTGTTGCAGACTCAACAGCTTTATAGATGATTAAAATTATTACATACAGTAAAAAGACAGGTAGAAATATCTGTCTTTTTTATTGAATACATGTTGGTTTACTATTATCTGTCCAGTTTTCAGGTCTGTTTTCCAAAGAAGCGTTTTAAATGCAGAAAGAGAGTTTCGCTGTGGTAAATAAAACTATTTTTAAATAGATAAAAGCGGATACCAATGTGCATTTAGGCGGTTTGATTCTTTATTTAAATAAAGTCTACTTGAAATTTTTTCTAAAACCGTGCGTCTTACTTTCCCTAAAAGAACATAACTAGTAAAATTAATTTTTCATGAGCTTGATTTGTAAAATAACCCTTACCTTTGCGGCCATTTACTAAAATTATGCCCATGCACCAGCAAGAAGAGGAGTGGTTCAGCACCTGGCTCAATTCCCCGTACTACGACCTTCTATATAAAAACAACGATGTACTAGAAGCCCAAACGTTTATTACTAATTTAATTGGGCATCTGCAAACCAAACTCACCTATAGGCTATTAGAAATGGGGTGCGGTAAAGGCCAGCACGCTCTTTTTCTGAATAAGAAAGGATTTAATGTTACCGGCCTCGATATATCGGAACAGAATATTGCTTTTGCGCAGCAGTTTGAGAACGAAAAACTGCATTTTTATCAGCACGATATGCGCGATATTTTCCGGACGGCTTACTACGATTTAATTTTAAACTTATTTACTAACTTTGGCCATTTTAACTCCGAAACGGAAAACGTGGTTGCTTTACGTTCTACGGTAGCGGCTATAAAACCCGGCGGAAAACTGGTGTTAGATTTCATGAATACCAATTATGCCATCCGGCACTTAGTTCATACCGAAGAAAAAGAAACAGAGGGTGTCCACTTCAACATTAGTCGCAAGGTAGAAAAAGGTTATATCGTAAAAACCATTTCTATTAAAGATGCCGATCAGTCGCATACGTTTCACGAAAAAGTACGCGCGCTCACGTACGATCATTTTATGGAGTACTTCCGGATGACCAGTTTACGAATGGTAAATGTATTTGGGTCGTACAGCCTGGAACCTTATCATCCGGAAACCAGCGAACGGATGATTTTTATTCTTAAAAAATAACCGGCATGTTTCTGGCCAGTATTATTTTATTTCTTACCGTTTTATTTTCGGGTAGCTTGGTGCATTTTTTTCCGCAGCAAAACCAAAAATGGCTTAAATTAATTTTAGCTTTTAGCGGAGCGTACTTATTTACCTTAACCATAATCCATGTATTACCCGATGTACTGGTAGAAGCTCCTAATCCGCACGCAGTAGGGTATTATATATTGGCCGGCTTTTTTCTACAACTCATTTTAGAGATGTTCTCCCATGGTATTGAGCACGGCCACATGCACCACCACGAGCAGCAAACCGATACTATCCCGTATTTGCTCTTATTCTCGTTAATGGTTCATTCTTTTCTGGAGGGTAGTATTCTTGTGCAAGGAGGGGAACAACCTGGGCATCATCACCATGTTAGTTCAGGTAACTTTTACCGGATTTTAGCGGGTATTGCCATTCATCATATTCCGGCCGCTTTTGCCCTGATGTCTATTTTAGTTTCGCGGTTACGTAACTTCCGGAAAGCTTTCTTTTATTTAAGCTTTTTTGCTATAGCATCTCCGTTGGGTTTATGGTTTAGTAATTATGTACTCCACGATCAGGTGCAAACGGGCACTGTTTATACTGTTTTAACCGGTTTGGTAGCCGGAAACTTCCTGCATATCTCTACCACTATTCTTTTTGAAACCAGTCCTGAACACCAATTTAATCGGCGTAAATTATTAGCTACTCTGGCGGGTGTGTTGCTCTCACTACTTAGCGATTGGTTGTAGAAGGCTTTAGGTCTTAGGTTGTAAGTTCTTAGTAATATTTACTTTGAAGCTGTTTAGAATATAAGAACTTCCAAAGAATTAGGAGGTAAAAGTGTTTGCAGACATTTTCTACCTAGTCCTAATTCAATGGAAGTAATAAGCAAAGATAGCATAAAGGAGTGGATAGTTCCTTTTTTAAGCACCGGAAAGAGGGGCAGAAAGCCCCAAGTAGAGTTATCGGAAATTGTAGGAGCCATTTTGTATAAGCTCAAAAGTGGCTGCCAGTGGCGGCAGCTACCCGTCAAGCAATTCTTTGGAGAGAAAAGCTTAAGCTGGCAAGGAGTGTATCATCACTTTCGGAAATGGGTAAGTGCCGGGAGCATCAGAAAAGTGTGGGTAGAACTACTCAAACAACAACGCGGGCTGCTGGATTTATCTTGTGTGCAGTTGGATGGCAGCCAAACTATTTGTAAGAATGGGGGCGATTGTATTGGCTATCAAAACAGAAAAGCGGCTAAAAGTTGTAACAGCTTGTTTTTAGCCGATAATCAAGGCTTAATGCTGGCTGGTAGCTATCCGGTAGCGGGACAACATCATGATCTGTATCAGATCAGGCAGGTGTTTGAAGAACTAGGTGCCTTGTTAAAAGAGGCGGACATTGACATAGCCGGATTGTTCTTAAACGCCGATGCGGGCTTTGACAGCCAAGTGTTTCGACAACAATGTTCGGAAATGAAGATAGAAGCCAATATTGCCTTTAACCCCAGAAAGGGAGAACCATCAGAAGAATATGTGTACTTTGATGCAGAACTCTTCAAAAGAAGAAACGTCATTGAACGAGCGAATGCCTGGCTCGAAAGCTTCAAGACTTTGCTCATCCGCTTTGAAACGAAAGCCCAGCATTGGAGGGCTTTTCACTTTTTAGCTTTTACCGTCCAACTCATTCGTAAAATCAATAAAAGTCCAAAACTCTAAACAGGTTCTAATTCAACTGAAGCTTTCAGGCTTTTTGATAAAACGCTTTACAATTTTTATTAACAATGTTATTATTGTTAATAACATTGGAAGTACATGCAACCTCAAACGTACATCTCCAACCCTTACCGCACAATCTCTACCCAGCCTTTCCAGTTATTGCCTTTGCTATTGGTTAAATGATAATAGTAAATGCCTTCGGGTAAGCTGTTGCCATCCCAGGTATTCTGGTAATTCTTTTGGTTGTATACCACCTGTCCCCAACGGTTAAATACTTTTAAATCGGTGGGCAAGCAAGTAACGCGCGGCGCAAAAGTGTCGTTTTTACCGTCTCCGTTAGGAGTAAAAATATTGGGAATAAGTTGATTTTTATCGGTGAGTACTGAAACCACTTCGCGGGTAGTCTGGCAACCATCGCCAAAATAAACAGTAAGTGTTACCTGATAATTACCATCGTTAGTATATACGTGGCTGGGAGAAACTTCCGTAGAAGTAGTACCATCGCCAAAGTTCCAGAGATAGCCAGTAGCGCCCGTTGTAGTATTGGTAAATTTGGCCGTAAAAGGTGCGTAGCCTTGAATAGCTGTAGCTGTACCGCATTCGGTAGGTTCTGCACCGGCTTTTATTTCGGGAGCGGGCACTACCGTAATTGTTTTGGTGCTAATGCCGCTGCAAGCCCCTACTGTAACGGTATATGTAAGTACATTCGTACCAATTACTTGTGGCCCCGGCGTAAATAAGCCAGCAGGACTAACTCCATTACCAGACCAGGTGCCACCGAGTGGCATGGCATCGGTAATCATAAAAGGGGCACTATCGGCACAAACTAGTTGATCAGGTCCTTGAGTAAACGCACTTGTAGGATCAATAATAATAGTTTTGGTAGCCGAAGCAGTACAATTATTAGCCGTAACGGTGTAAGTAAGCACGTAAGTGCCCGACATAGATTCAGTGGGAGTAAAAAGCCCCGTTGAGCTTACGCCCGTTCCGGACCAGGTGCCTCCCGCCGGGGAAAAACCAGTTAATTGAATGGGAGAAGAGCCAGAACAAATACGCGCATCCGGACCAGCAACCACCACCGGTGTTTCGCCAACTACTACTTGTTGGGTACTAATAGAAGCACAACCGGTTGCATTACCTATGGTGTACGTAATGGTGTGGGTGCCTATACCTGCCACGGCTGGGTCAAATACATCGCCGGTAATACCCGGTCCGGTAAAAGTGCCGCCCGCTGGTGTTGGAATTAAAGTAACAGGGCTATTTGGTAAGCAAATTTTGGGTGGCAAATTACTAAAAGTAGCTTCGGGTACCGCAACTACGGTAATGGTTTTAGTGCCGGTACTAACGCAGCTACCATTGGCTACGGTATAGTTTATGGTTTGCACCCCAATTAACTCTTTACTGGGCGTAAAAACCCCTTCGGAAGTTACGCCTGGTCCCGACCAAACACCACCAGCCGGAGAAAACCCGGTTAATTGAATAGGAGCGGAATTAGCGCATACTGATTCACTATCGCCGGCTCGGGCTTGAACAATGTTAAAATCAAACTTAAAAGCAGCATTATTGCAATTAGTAGTCGATTGATTGGTATTGGACCATACGTTAGGAGTAGTCGGAAACAAAGAATTAGCACCGCAACCCCCACAAACCGCTTGATATACAAAACCCCGTTTATCAAACCGGCTGGTACCACCGTCTACGTGTTCGCCGGAAAGGTTGGCTCCCTGCGCGCCTCCCATAAATGTAGCATATTCTAAGGTGGCCGCATCGCGCGATAATAACATTAAATAAAAGTCCTGGCCATCTGTGGTGCGTTGGTAAGCATTAGCTGTTACTGGTAAACCATCCGTAGTGCCATTGCCATAGGGTGCGTTAGCACCACCGCCCCAACCGCAAACGTAAATTCTATTACAATCATCCACCAGAAAAGCCGTTGGCGATATATTGGGCACAACGGGGTTGTCGTTACTTCCAAAAACCGTCGAAAAAATGGAAGCAGTTAAATTATTATTTAATTTCTGAATAAACTGGCGGCCACTACGCGCAGTATAAACGCCCCGGGTAACCGGGTAATTGCCTAAAGTTTGACCTAGTAAGTACACATCCCCAGCGCCATCTAGCTGCACAAAATACGCCAGATCAAAATCATTCGTACCCAAATACGATACCCGTTGTAACTGTTGCCCATCATTACTAATTTTCGCCACAAACCCATCGGCGGAGCCTCCCAGAAAAACTGGCCGGTAAGCGCCCGATACACCCGGTAAAGTAGAACTATTAGTACCGCCGCAAATAAATATAGTGTTGGTTGTTGGTTCGAGTTGAATAGAATAAGCGGCGTCGGCTCCGGAACCACCCAGGTACGAACTCCAGGCTACGTTACTTAAATTAGCATCTATTTTAAAAATAACAGCATCTGTTTGACCACCGGTACTGGTTTGAAAAGCATTTTTAACCGGGAAATCAGTAGAGGCTGTGGAAGAAACTACATATACATTGTCAGCCGTATCGGTGATAATATCGCTCCGGAACTGATCGCCGTAATTACGGGTAAGCTCGGACGTACGTTCCAGCAAGCCATCGTTTTGCGAGCCGCCCATAAACGTGGAAGCCAGTAAGGCGGTGCCATCGGCGCTCAAGCGACTAATTACTAAATCGGAGCCCTGGCTGTAAGTAATACCTCGTCCTTCCCCCAAAGGGCTTATTTGCCCCCCACCTTTATACGAAGGTCCTACCACTCCCGACGTTATTGGGTAATCTAAGGAACTGGTAGTACCTAAAATCATTAATTCGTTTTTGGTGTTTACTACCAAACTACTGGGAATATCTGCCCGGCTACCTCCTAAATAAGTAGCATACACCAGCGAGGCCTCTCCATTAGCGGCAGGATCAAATTTAAGAATGGCCATATCCCAGCCTCCATCCGGTGCATCGCTGCCATCGAGGTTGCCGTTCCACGTGGAATCGTAAGCGCCCATTTTAGTTGGGAAACCTACTTCATTCGTAATTCCGCCGGAATACATATTACCCGCATTATCATAAGTAGCGGTAAAACCCCAGTTATCGGCTGTTGAACCGCTATACGACGAAAAAATTAGCTCCGGATCAATCAGTAAAGGTACGTCCTGGTTATAACCTTCGGGAAACTCAAATGAAAGCACCTTATTAATTAATTTAAACCGGCAGGCAACTTCGCGTTGCTGACCATTTATGGTTTGGAAAGCGATTGGTTTTCGTTCCAGAATAGTAGTAACAGTTGTTTTAATTTGCAAGTCGCCGGTGTTTAGCAGTACAACTTCGGCTCCATCGTATTGTAGCTGAATCTGGTCAGGATTGGCACGGGGCTGAAGCAGAAACTCGTATTTTAAATGACTACCTTTCTGATACAGGTGCATATTTACCCCAGGATACAAACTCTGGTACGTTACCTCGCCGTAACTTTTAACTCCGGAAGCCCATTTTTTTGGATCTTTTCCCAGATAGTAATTTCGGATGCCGGGCCGTTCGTCGGCACCTATTGTTTGAAGGTTTGATTTAGCAGCATGCAAAAAATTTACTTGGTACGCATGGCCTTTAGCTTTACCCGGAACAGCGCTGCTTTTTATTGCCACCTGCTCGCCGTGGTGCTGCGGTATTTGGGAACCATCTACAAAATTATAAACCAAACCATTTTCTTTCAGGAAAAGACGGCCATTTGGTAAGTTAGCTGCGAACCGTACAGCCGCTGGCCACTGGTTTTTATTTTGAACAAATTGCAGGCTTTTATCGGTTACGGGCTGGTTGCTTACCCGTGCCGGTAGAGCCAAGGGTTTTGTTATCTGCGCTTGTGAAACTGAAATAAAGAAAAGCCAGCTAAATACCAAGCTGCTAAAAAGTGAGAAAAGTCGCTTCATACCCGCTAATTCTGAACTCTAATATATTAAGAAGTTTCGAGACCTGATTGCTTTGCTGTTATTTTCAGCTTTGGCCAAAGATAGCATAGCAACCTATTACTTTTAGAGAGTAAGTTTCAGGTGTAATTCGTTGCAAATCAGAAAAAACTTTTCTCGTTACTTAGTGGAACTAGCTTGAGCTTTGCTTTTTTTAGGTTTAAGTACTTTAATTTTTACCGGAACTACTCCCGCCTGAATCATTCCGACTTTTTTAGCGGCCGCCCGCGATAAATCAATAGATCGGTTGCGGCTATGCGGTCCCCGATCGGTAATTTTTACTTTTACCGACCGATGGGTTTTAAGATTAGTAACTTTTACCCGGGAACCTAACGGTATTTTCTTATGAGCGGCCGTTAACTTTCCTTTACGGTAAGGCTGGCCATTAGCCATTTTTTTACCCTGAAATTTATCTGAATAAAATGAAGCATTGCCTTTTTCGGTGTAGCCTTTCCAGGTACCAGTACTGCTGGCACAGCCGCTTAAAAGCCCAATTAAAATTAGCGCCCAAAATAAAATTTGAAAATAAGCAGCTAATGGCGCCCTCCTTAAAGTTCCATAATATCCTCGAACCATAATTGGGGTTTCTCCTGAATAAATTGCTGCATCATTTCTACGCATTCGGGCAAGTTTAAATCAATAACTTCAACTCCGTGGGCTTCCAAAAAGGCGCGGGCACCACTAAAGGTTTGCGATTCTCCCACTATTACCTTGGGTATTTTAAACTGAACAATAGTACCGGCACACATGTAACAAGGCATTAAAGTAGAATAAATAACGGTATTGCGGTAACTTCCAATGCGCCCGGCATTGTTCAAACAATCCATTTCGCCGTGCAGAATGGGGTTATTTTCCTGCACGCGTTTGTTGTGGCCGCGAGCTACTAATTGCCCATCTTTTACTAATACCGAGCCAATCGGAATACCTCCTTCTGCTAAACCTTGTTGCGCTTCGGCAATGGCCATTTGCATAAATTCATCCATTCTATTTTATAAATTAATAGTGAGAGAGTCAATTAAATTGACCCGTACAAGTACCTGATTTAGTTTAAAATATTTTTCGTTAAGTGAGGATTTTCCTCTACCAATTCATAGAAGCTTACCCAAACCCTATCCTATTAGCGAGGTGCCGATGGTTGTTGGGCTAGGTCGTAATTATACAGCTCAATGGCTTCGCTTAAATGATCTTTGCGGAAAAAGTGCATTACCCACGGAATAGCCGCTAAACCTAGACCTACAAACATAGTAGGATCGGCCCGCTGCACCACACCCGTCGCAGGGGCTTTTAAAGAATTAATTAAACCATAAATAAAAACGCCGGACCCAGCCACCGTTAAACCGGTTTCAACGCGTTTGCTGCGGCGGTACTTCTCCAGAACTTCTACGCTGCCGGCATTGTCGCTGAGGGCTTGTCGTAAGTTCTGGTAATTTAAATCAGCTAACGGACCACCATCTTTCGAGAAATAATATACCCTACGCGTAGAAGGCATGCCATAGCCGTAACCCCCGTAGCCGTAAGGACCATACATGCCCGGATAATAATTATCGTAGGAAGTTTTAGAAGTGTAAAATTTAGAAATTTTGCCAGCGGATACTCTTTTAGCAAAATCAGAACGTTTGTTATTGCTTATCCGGGTATAAAAACCTTCCTCATCCTGAAAGTATTGCACGGCTGTCATGTCGTACTGCGCCGAATCGTTTATAAGAAAAAAGCTTTTTTTAAATATGGGCGATTTAATTTGCAGCTTACGGGCATATACTCGCTGGCCATTGTTTAAGCCAATAAACAAGCCAGGTTCCTGAATATTAGTCTGTACGGTCTGCCCCCAGGAAAAAGGAGAGAACAGACCGAGTAAAAGAATTAAAAAGTAATTTTTCATTTGAAAGAAACGAATCTAACCCAAGTTAGCGTATTGGGCAATGTAAGCGTTTTTCATAAAGTTTATAAACAATGCACGTAAACTTTCTGCTGAATACCCGCTTTAGAAAGTAAATATTAGTGGAGAGCTATTCACGAACAACTAACCGTATTGCAGATTATTCTATCTGGTAAGCTATAAAATAAAAAAGGATACCTTTTGAGTATCCTTCATTGTTACTTTTATATAGTTTGTTGTTTAGTATTTAATATCAATACTACGCGTTTGGTAAACCGAGGTATGATACGGCAAACGTACCTGTAATTCCTGGTCAGCGAACACGGCGTCGATCCGCGATAAATCTACTTGCGGCGGCAGCATAAAATGCTGGCTGAACAACGGAATAGCCTCCTCTGAGTCAGCGTCAGATTGGTGAGTAGCCATAATGGTTAATTGGTTGTGATTTAAAGCAATCTGATAAGCTTCTGGACTTACCGAAGGAATGGCTACCCAGATAATTGCCCCTTTTTCGAGTTTATCTACCTTTACCTGAGGCAGACTAATTCCGCCACCCAGAGTATTTAACACGTCAATTTGATGGGCAATTTGCTGTAAGAATTCTTTATTTTTTATTAGCTTCATCTCTATCTCCAAGGTAATGTTGTACTGGGTATTATACAAATGCTGTACCAGCTACCGTAAGACTATCAACAGGCTAAATTAGAGCTATAAAATAGCCATATTGTCGTTGTTAAAGAAATAAACAGACAGTTTGACGTAATTACTAAAGAATTCCTTAAGAATTTAGGTAATTGTTTCCGATAGTAGATTTATTAGGATTGTCTAATTTATTTAAATAGAATCGGACAGTTTTTTGCTTTCTATTTTTATTGCTTTCACCTGCGTAAAGCTGACAGTAATTTTATTTCGTACGTTAAGTAAATTAGCCACCTGCCAGAGTTATAATGCTACTAATAATTTACTAAATTCATCCTAAAATTAAATCAAGATTCATTTTTTATTGTTATAAAGTTGTTCTTATAAATTCCAGTAGACTTACCACATAAAATTTATTTATAACATGAACCGGATATATTTTAGTTTATTAACCTTTTTGGTACTGCTGCTACAAGCTTGTACCGAAGGCAAAACCAAACCAGTAACCGCGCCAGCGTTACCAGCTTTTTCTGCGGCAGAAGTAAAAGCAAAAGGATTGGAGATAGCTACCTTTGCTGGTGGTTGTTTTTGGTGTACCGAAGCGGTATTTGAGCGTTTGCGGGGAGTTGATCGGGTAATTTCGGGTTACACCGGCGGCCCTGAAAAGAATCCTACGTACGAGCAAGTTGGCTCGGGTGAGACTGGGCACGCTGAATCAGTACAAATTTACTTTGATCCAAAACAAGTTACTTACCCCGAATTACTGGAAGTATTTTTCGCTACCCATGACCCTACCACCTTAAACCGGCAAGGGCCAGATGTGGGCAAGCAATACCGGTCTGCCATATTTTACCACAACGAGGAGCAGAAACAGCAAGCCGCCGCTTACTTGAAAGAACTGGAAGCAAAAAAAGCATTTCCTAACCGGATAGTTACCCAGTTACAACCCTATAAAATATTTTATCCTGCCGAAGATTACCACCAGGATTACTACGAACATAACCCTAACAACCCTTACGTTCAATCGGTAACAGCGCCTAAAGTGCATAAATTTGAAAAACAGTTTAAGGCTAAATTAAAAACTACTACTAGTTAATCTGGTTTATTAAATTCTTACAGAAGGCTGCCCAAATAGGGCAGCCTTTTTTTATTTAAATTGATTTCAAAAAAAATCACCAAGGTACCTTGCAATACATAATACTATGTTTATCTTTGTACCGTTAGATGTGCTATTTTAAGTCTTAATGTCATGAAGCCAGCAAAATCACTCTTATTAGCTTTCCAGTGGAAGAAATGGAGTACAACCCTTATTATTGTTGTGGCTCTTCTTTTGCCGGTATTCTCCAGTTCAGGACAAACGAATGGTTACGAGAAAGGCCAGGTAAAAGAAAAATCTATAAAAGGTATGGTGCTGGTAGCAGATAATATGACTAACTGGTTAAGTAAAGCGAACAGAACTACTGGTATTTCTAAGAAAATAAATACTCAGACTTATAGTAAGCCCGTTTCGTATTCCTGCCTGATAGTATATAAAGTAAAAAATCAATCAGTAAGTAAAGCAATTAAACGCTCCTGATGGGAGCAGATGTCTTTTAAATAGCTTAAATAGCTAAATACTTAGTACAACATCTCCCTTTATGGGATAACCTACACAGGTAAGCGTTAATCCATTTGCTAAATTTCGATCTGTTAATACTTCGTTGTACGACAACCATACTTCCCCTTTAATACACTGGGCTACACAATTGCCGCACCTACCCGCCTCGCAACTATAAGGTAAAACAATACTTGCATCTTTAGCCGTTTGCAAAATGGTTTTCGGGTATTGTACTACCAACGAATAGGTTTGTTCTTGATAAGTAATATTTACTACGTGCGGTTCTGTGTCCGGCGGTTCGTTTCGGGTTATAGGTTTCTCAGTACTAAAATTTTCTTTGCGAATATTATCACCAGAGATACCCACCTCACGCAAGGCATAGGTACACATGCGCATGTAATTTAACGGCCCACATATATAGCTTAGCACCTGCTCCGGCGGAACGGCCACGTATTGTTGCCAGAAGGTATGCAGTAAAGATTTATGCAGCCTAGCCCGATTTAAATTACGATTATTACTATATAAAAACTCAATTTGCAACTTATCCGGATAGCGCTGCGCTAATTCCTCAAGTTCTTCCCGGAAAATAGTATCTCCTAAGGAATGATTACTGTAGATTAAGGTTACTTTTAAAGTAGGCTGCGCGTGTAAAATTGTTTTCAGCAAAGAGTAAATGGGGGTAATGCCGCTTCCTGCAGCACAAAATAAAACATGCTGGTACCCGTTGACATTTGGCGGTAAGGTAAAAAAACCAGCCGCGCCCGTGGTGCATACCTGATCGCCGGGTTGGGCATGATCTACTAAATACCGGGAAAAAAAACCGTTTTCAATTCGTTTCACGCCAATAGCCAACGGCTCAAATAACACCGGCGACGAAGTGATAGAATAAGAACGCCGGATTTCGCCGGTAGAGGTTTGCCGCACCAGTGTTAAATATTGTCCTGCCTGATAATTTACTTTATTAGCAGAGTCTTCCTCAAAATAAAATATTTTTACCCCTCTTGCTTCTTCCCGAATCTCCCGGATAGTAAGTTTTTGATACAAAGAATCCATAAGGTAATGGTGCGTAATTAACCGTCAAAATTCTGCTTACGCAATTATTTGTAATATAGCTTAAGCTGGTTTTGCCGGTCTATAGTCCTGCTAAAAAATTTATGAATTAATAAGCTTAGTATTAATTAGATGCATGAAACTTTTAGAGGTAAATATGTTATCTAACAAGGCAAAACATTAAAGCGACAGAAAGTTCTAATTAAAATGCATAAATTATTAATATGTAAAAATAGTACGTAAAGCTAATTGCTTTCTATTTTCGTATGTTCTTTTACTAATTTCCTGTTCTCTTAACTTATTTGGTTGTTATATCATGACACTTTCTAATTTTATTACTACTGTTTGCGGCCAAACTTTTAAGATTGATCGATTTGAGCAAGTAGCTGTAGGAGTTATTGAGTCCGAAAAATTTATAAAGGATCAAACCTATATACCCGATACTTTCGCTGTTTACCGCACCGGTTCCGGGATGTATCTGTTAGAAACAACAACTTTTAGGTTAGTTGATATGTCGCTGCAAACCACCTACGAAATATTAACGGAAAAAGAAGCAATGAAATACCTCAATAATTGCATGCTCGATATAAGTTAAACTACCCTCAGGCACCCTATTACCATACTCCTTTAAAGGAACCGACTATTTATTTTAGGTTGGGCTGTCATTTATTGTCTTTATTTTCGTTTAAAGAATGTTTATAGTAAAAGAGCTCATGAGATTTATTTATAAAGTTTGCTTATTTGGTTTAATTGCAACAACTATTCCCTTGTTATTCACCCAAGCTAAAACCAAGAAAAATCCATTAGAATCATCCCTGCGCGTATTTATTTTAAAGCCTGAGTTGCTGGCTAAAACCAGGCAAGAAATTTCAGTAAATAATCCGGCGATTATGCCAGCGGCCAAAAGCTTACGCGGAGCAGCCGATAAAGTAGTAGCCGGACCGCTTTACTCGGTAGTAAATAAACAATTTTTACCTCCCAGCGGCGATAAGCATGATTATATGAGCATGGGCACGTACTGGTGGCCGAATCCGCTTACCCCAAATGGCTTACCGTATGTTCGTCGCGATGGACAAGCAAACCCAGAAATAAAACTCCTGAAGAATGATAAGGATTTAGATAATATGATAAAAGGGGTAGAAAATACTGCCTTGGCTTATTATTTCTTCGGCGACGAGAAATACGCCGAAAAAGCCGCTCAATTATTGCGTACCTGGTTTCTAGAGGAAGATACCCGGATGAATCCTAACTTAAACTTTGGGCAAGCAATTCCGGGCGTAAGCCACGGACGCGGAATTGGAATTATTGATACGCACAAGTTTCCTTCTTTAATAGATGACATCGGCCTGTTAGAAGAATCGCCCAATTGGTCTAAAGCTGATCAGCAAGGCCTGCAGGATTGGTTTAGCGAGTACTTAGCATGGTTGCAGGATAACCAGAATGGCCGCGAAGCGGCGAAAGAAAAAAATAATCATGGCACCTGGTACGATGTGCAGGCTGCCTCCATTGCCTTGTTCGTAAATAAAAATGGGGTAGCTAAAAATATTCTGCAAGCGGCTTTAAAAAAACGTTTGGCAACGCAAATTAATCCGGATGGCCGCCAGCCCTTTGAGCTTTCCCGTACTCTTTCCTATACGTATAGTGTCATGAACCTGAATGCCTTTTTTGCCTTAGCCTCTTTAGCCGATAATGTAGGCCTTGACTATTGGCATTATACAACTTCTGATGGGCGTAGTATTCAACAAGCTTTAGATTATTTGCTTCCATTTGCCCGGGGCGAGAAAGTGTGGGAAAAAGAACAAATAAAAAGCATGGAGTCTGCATCGGTATATCCGCTTTTACGGCAGGCCGCTTACGAATATCCGGAAGCTAATTACGGGCAACTAGCCGAGCAGTTAGTAGATAAAAAAAAGATGACGAGTAAAAGTAATTTGTACTGGCCACCTGTACAATAATGCGTTTATCCGTAATACTTTTTTAGTAAATAAAAGCTGTTTAATAGATTTAAATTTTAATTAAAAGTAAATTTTAAAAGCAAAGCCCGGCATTATTATTAGACTTCTGCTTTAATTATATAATTTTGAATGAATGATACTAAGAGCGGAGCACCTTATTAAAAAATATAAATCCCGAACAGTTGTAAACGACGTATCGGTGGAGGTAAAACAAGGCGAAATTGTAGGATTACTTGGCCCAAATGGAGCCGGCAAAACCACTTCATTTTATATGATTGTGGGTCTGGTAAAACCTAATTCCGGTAAAATTTATTTAGAGAACGAAGAAATTACTTTATTGCCCATGTACCGGCGGGCCAAAAAGGGAGTAGGTTATCTGGCGCAGGAAGCTTCGGTGTTTCGGGACCTTACCGTAGAAGAAAATATCCTGGCGGTGCTCGAAATGACCAATAAGCCCAAGCAAGAGCAGCGAGATAAAGTAGAAGCCTTACTCGAAGAATTCTCCCTAACGCATGTGCGCCATAATAAAGGTATTGTATTATCCGGGGGCGAACGCCGCCGCACCGAAATTGCCCGTGCCTTGGCCGTAGATCCTAAATTTGTTTTACTGGATGAGCCTTTTGCCGGCGTAGACCCAATAGCTGTTGAAGAAATCCAATCTATTGTAGCTAAATTAAAAACCAAAAATATTGGTATCCTCATTACCGACCACAACGTAAACGAAACACTTTCTATCGTGGACCGGGCTTACTTACTTTTTGAAGGTAAAATTCTAAAATCGGGCACTGCCGAAGAGTTAGCTGCCGATGAACAAGTGCGCCGGGTTTACCTGGGCAAGCATTTCGAATTAAAAAGAAAGGTTTAGCGGATTGTATCCAAGTCTGAAAGTAAATCTTTCAGATTATATTAAGTGCTCTTGAATATCAACTAACTACAAATAAAACTTGAATGGAAATAATAAATTCGATCATGACTTGGGTCATGAAAAAGCGTATACACCAAATTGACCTTTTTCGTAAATACCCACACGATGTTCAGAATGAATTATTTTCAAACTTACTGGATACCGCCAAGAATACCGAATGGGGAAAAAAATATGGATACGCTGAAATTACTTCCGTAGAAGAATTTAAACGGCGCGTACCCATATCTACTTACGAAGATTTGTTCCCTTGTATCGAACGGGTAATGAAAGGCGAACAAAATGTGCTGTGGCCTTCTACTATTTCCTGGTTTGCTAAATCGTCAGGCACAACTAATGCCCGTAGTAAGTACATCCCGGTATCGCCGGAGTCGTTGGAAGATTGTCATTATAAAGGTGGGAAAGACATGCTTTCCATCTATACCAATCTGTACCCGGATACCCGTGTATTTAACGGTAAAAGTTTATCAATTGGAGGCAGTTTACGCGAAAACGAGTACAATCCAAACACCTATTGCGGCGATGTCTCGGCGGTTATCATGCAAAACTTACCTATTTGGGCCGAAGCTATTCGTACTCCGCCCCTTAAAGTTGCCTTAATGGACAAATGGGAAGAAAAAATTGAAGCCATGTCCGATATTACCATTAAGGAAAATGTAACCAGTATAACGGGCGTACCCACCTGGACCTATGTGCTACTAAACCGCATTCTGGAACTTACCGGCAAAAGTAATATTCTGGAAGTTTGGCCTAATTTAGAATTATTTGCGCACGGAGCGGTTGCTTTTGGGCCTTATCGCGAGTTATTCAAGCAACTTATTCCGTCGGACCAAATGCATTACCTCGAAATTTACAATGCTTCCGAAGGCTTTTTTGGTATTCAGGACCAGGCCGGTACTCACGACGAAATGCTGCTTATGTTGGATTATGGCGTGTATTACGAGTTTATTCCAATGGAAGAAATTGATTCGGATAACCCCAAAGTTCTTACTTTAGACCAGGTAGAATTAAATAAAAATTACGCCTTAGTTATTTCTACTAATGCCGGTTTATGGCGCTATAAAATTGGCGATACTATTAAATTTACGAACCTGGAGCCTTTCCGCATTAAAATTTCAGGTCGTACAAAGCACTTTATTAATGCATTCGGAGAAGAGTTAATTATAGAGAACGCCGAATCCGCTATTATTAAAGCCTGCCAGAAAACTAATGCTATTATTTCTAATTTTACGGCGGCACCCGTGTACTTCGAAGGCAAAAACCGGGGCGGGCACGAGTGGGTAATTGAATTTTCGCAACAGCCTGATAACTTGGAAACTTTCCGCGAAGTATTAGACCAAACGCTACGCACCGTAAACTCCGATTATGATGCCAAACGCCAGAATGATTTAGCTTTACAACCTCCTATTGTTCAGCTTGCCCCAGCGGGCACTTTTCACCAATGGCTCCAGCAAAAAGGTAAATTAGGCGGGCAGAATAAAGTACCTCGTTTAAGTAATTCCCGCGAGTACATAGAAGAAATTTTAGCATTGCTTGCCCAATAGTTGTTCCCTAGTACTATAATTTATTTTTTGCTTACAGGTTAGGTAATAATTTGGTGTTCGTTTCAAAGTTCAACAGCCTAATGGTGTTGGGCGTTTATGGAGGAAGCCTGAATTTACTAAAAGATGGCTATTTGCAAATTTAGTTTTAGGCTTTGCAACTCTATTAACAAGTTAAGGGTCATGAATAAAACTAACTTAAGTAAAGCCTATGAAAAAATTACTTCTACTAGCCGGAGTGATAAGTTTAATGGCTTTTTCCTGTGAGAAGGAAGAACCGGAATGTGGTACCAGTGCTTGCGGGGTAACCGAGCCCCTACAAAATTTACCGTGGCTGAAAGCAGAGGTAGAGAGTCTAGAGAAGAATTCGTCCGATATTTCTGAATACTTATATATTGTTCAGGCAAATTATAAAGGTGAAACTGTATTTTTTACCGGAACCTGCTGCCCTTATTGTAATACGGCACCACCAACTGTCTTTAATTGTAAAGGCCAAGAACTGTTTACCTTAGGCCAAAACGCGAAGCAAGATAATAGCATTAAGAATAAAAAGGTTATCTGGAAAGGCCCCAATTATGCCTGCACTTTATAATTGATAAAGCTTTAATTTAATAATTAACAAAGCCGTCAAGCGTATAAACTTGGCGGCTTTGTTTTAACAAAAATAGTAAATTCTTACTCCAAGAAAGAACTTAAAATGCTGCCTTCTTTATTCGTGTTCTGCCCTCGGGGCATTAAGGCTTCGATGAGCTTTTTAATTGGCATAGATTGTAGCCACACCCGCCCCGTACCGCGTAGGGTAGCCAGAAAAATACCTTCGCCCCCAAATATCATTGATTTTAAGCCGCCCGAACGTTCAATACTAAAATCAATACCGTTTTCAAAAGCTACTACGCAGCCAGTATCTACCCGTAAAGTTTCGTTGTTCAGTTGTCTTTCTATAACAGTACCGCCCGCGTGAATAAAAGCTAACCCATCGCCAGTTAATCGCTGCAGAATAAAACCTTCGCCACCAAAAAAGCCGGACCCTAATTTTTGATTAAAGTGAACCTGAATTTTTGTTCCCAAAGCGGCGGCCAAAAAACCATCTTTCTGCACAATAATACCGTTATACGAACGGCTTAAATCAATAGGAATAATAGTACCCGGATAAGGCGCCGAGAATCCTACCCGGGTTTTTGGATTACGCCCCCGGTGCGTAAAATGAGTCATAAACAGCGATTCGCCGGTAATTAAACGCGAACCAGCCGATAGGAGTTTGCCAAAAAAGCCTTGGTCTGGCTCCGATCCGTCGCCCATTTTCGTTTCGAAGGTAATGCCCTCTTCCATAAATACCATGGCGCCCGCTTCGGCAATAACTGTTTCATTCTGGTCAAGTTCTACTTCCAGAACCTGAATATCCGTACCAAAAATGCGATAATCTATTTCGTGCGATCTCATAATTACTTTGTTTAAAGTAGTTTGAGTCGTTAAATAACTATTTTAATTTTGATTTCGCAAAAGTACTGCTATCCTATATTTTATCTTTTACGTTTTGGCTTTATCGGCTTCTCTCCTTCGTCTATATCCTCCTCATCTGACGAAGCACTTGGTAAAAAGTCCTCTTCATTTTCTTCGTTTTCATCCTCCGATTGCTCAATAGGATATAAATCATCTTCTTCTTTTCCTTGGGTATGAACCAGTTTTTTATCCCGCACATTTTTGTCCAGAAAATCATTAATCCGGTCGATATCGTAGTTAGAGCTAATTTCGCCGAGCGGATTTATTTTTATTTCGAAGCCTTCGAGATCTTTGTGTACGCGGGCTTTTTTTTCCGTTGATTTTTTCTTTTTTCCCATGACTGTAAGTAAGTTATTGTGGCTGATGAAATCAGTTATCTCCTAAAACGGAAAAACCGAAAGAAGGGATATTTTTTAACAATTCGTTTTCGGGTTTAAAGGCAAGATTACGCGAATTTTCAGGTGCGATTAAGGAGCAAAAAAGCTATTAAGCAGGTTTAACGGTAATAATTTAGAAAGATGAATAGAATAGTAGTACTTACCAATAAGGTAAACGGGTGAGAATAGCGAACGTTAAAATTAAATAAGAACAGCAAGAAATTACCATAATAAAAACGCCCGATAAGTTAAGACAACTTACCAGGCGTTAATAATAATTATAATGAAAAATCTAAAAAATTATCTGATTAAATAAAAGCTTATACCGTATATGGTTGCAGTTTGGCAATGGCAGCATTAATGCGGGCGGCCGTTTCGTCGGGACCAATAACTTCAATAATCGCCATTAAATCCGGACCAGCCTCTAAACCGGTAATTGCTAAACGAAGCGCTTGCATAACTTGCCCGATCTTTTTACCATGTTGCTCTAAAATTTGCATTAAAAGGGCTTTTACATTATCGGCAGTAAAATCACTTACAGAAGAAAGTTGATTTTTAAAATCTTCGAAAACGGCGGCTGCCTCACTATTCCATTTTTTGCTGGCAACTTGTTCATTATACTGTTCCGGAGCTACGAAAAAGTAAGAAGCTTCGCGCCAGAAATCCTGCGGAAATGTTACTCGTTCTTTCATTACACTGGAAATTTTAGTTGCTTTTTCCAGGGAGCATTCAATGTTGTGTTCGGTTAAAGCAGAAATTAAATATTGGGCTAGTTCTTCGTCGGGTTTGGCGCGTAGGTACTGCTCGTTAAACCAACGTGCTTTGTTAATGTCGAAACGGGTGCCAGATTTACCAATCCGTTCAACGGAAAAGGCCTCTACGAGTTCCTCCATGGTAAATAGCTCTTGTTGCGTGCCTGGGTTCCAACCCAAAAAAGCTAAAAAGTTAACAAATGCCTCCGGCAAATACCCACTTTCGCGGTAACCGCTGGATTTCTCCCCTGTAAATGGATCTATCCACTGCAACGGAAATACCGGAAACCCTAATTTATCGCCATCGCGTTTACTTAATTTGCCATTCCCATCTGGTTTAAGTAATAAAGGCAAATGCGCAAACTCTGGCATGGTACTTTCCCAACCCAAATACCGGTAGAGCAACACGTGTAATGGCGCAGAAGGCAACCATTCTTCGCCCCGGATAACGTGGGTAATTTCCATTAAATGATCATCTACAATATTAGCTAAGTGGTACGTAGGCATTCCATCCGATTTCATCAGCACTTTATCATCTATGGCCGAAGAATGAACAACTACCCAACCCCGGATTAAATCTTTTAAACGGATCTCTTCTTTATGAGGAACCTTTAACCGGATTACATAAGGCTCATTACTGGCTAGCCGCTGTGCTACCTCGTCTTTAGGTAAGGTAATGGAGTTTTTCATGGAATTACGGGTAATAGCATTGTACTGGGGCGTTGCTACTTTTGCCGCTTTTAAGCGTTCCCGCATGGCATCTAATTCTTCGGCTGTATCAAATGCATAATACGCGTGACCCGCTTCTATTAACTGCTGGGCATATTGCATATACATAGCCTTCCGCTCCGATTGCCGGTAAGGGGCATGCGGTCCACCCGTTAAAGGGCTTTCATCTAATTGAATGCCGCACCAGGCCAAAGATTCGAAAATATAGTTTTCGGCACCAGGTACAAATCGGTTCTGGTCGGTATCCTCTATGCGTAACAGCATCTTTCCGCCCATCTTCTTGGCAAATAAATAATTGTATAAAGCCGTCCGGACACCACCAATGTGCAGCGGCCCCGTTGGGCTGGGAGCAAATCGTACTCTTACTTCTCTTTCCATAATTAACTTATGCGCTGTTTAACAAGCGCTTAAAAACTGCTGCAATTTACTAAACAGATTGCGGATTTTTAAGTTTGCCCATTCTTATTATTAAAGCAGGTTCCTGCATAATTTTCGATTATTTACAAAATTGTAAGAACAAACTAATTCAGGCTCATTAGTTTAAAGTATAGGAGCATAATGTAAAAATGCTTATAATTATAATCCTAAAATAAAAGTGTGAAGCTCCCTTACCATAACATATTTAAGAGCATCTGGCATTTGCTCCGTGAGACTTTTTTAGAATTTCTGGATAATAATTCTTTTGATCGGGGCGCTGCGCTGGCGTACTACACTGTTTTTGCCTTACCTCCTATTTTAATTATAATGATTAATTCGGTGGGAGCCTTATTCGGGAAGGATGCTGTAAGCGGCGAAATTTATTACGAAATAAAAGAATTAATTGGTTCGCAGGGTGCTTACGAAGTGCAAAAAATGGTAGAAAATATCAGCCGCTCCGGAAAGCTTACTTTTACTACCATAGTTGGAATTATAACTTTATTGTTGGCTGCTACCGGGTTGTTTATTTCCATGCAAGACGCTTTAAATGTTATTTGGGGCGTGAAGCCCAAACCCAGAAATCATTACTTTAAAATGTTACTTAACCGGGTATTGTCGTTTGCCATGATTCTAAGTTTCACCTTTATTTTGTTGGTGTCTTTAGTAGCGCAAGCAATTTTAGCAAAAGTCAGCAATTACCTTATGGCACTTCTAGATCAAACAGCTGTAATTTTGCTGCAGATGTTTAACGAAATGTTTTCGCTGGCGGTAGTCGCTTTTATTTTCGCCATGATCTTTAAACTCCTTCCCGATGCAAAAATTCAATGGCGCGATGTGTGGATTGGAGCTATTGTTACTTCTATTTTATTTACCCTTGGTAGATTTTTAATTGGATTTTACCTGGGTAACAGTAATTACACCAATGTTTATGGCGCGGCAGGCACAGTAGTTGTTATTTTAGTTTGGGTATTCTATTCTTCTCAGATTTTGTTTTTTGGTGCTGTTTTTACGCTGGTCTTTTCGCGAAAATATGGTTCTAACATCTATCCTTCGCCATACGCTGTCCGGGTAGTTAGGCAAGAAGTAGAAGTAGGAAAAACGGCAGTAAATGCCGAACCCGGTAAGTTCGAAAGTATAGAGTAATAACTGCTGCTAATAGCACCCTGTACCATAGAAAGCTTTCATCATTTCTCTTAAGTAGATTTTACGGCTATACACGAAATTTCTACGTTTACATCTTTTGGCAGACGGCTTACTTCTACGGTTTCGCGGGCAGGCGGCGCTTGATTAAAATAACTGCCGTAAATGGTGTTAATACGCCCGAAGTTATTTAAGTCTTTCACAAATATGGTGCACTTTACCACATCCGTAAAATTTAAACCTGCTTCTGATAATATAGCCTGTAAATTCTGCATTACCCGGTGGGTTTCTGTTTCAATATCGTTGAGTACCATATTGTTAGTTACCGAATTAATAGCAACTTGGCCGGATACGTATAAAACATTGTTGGCTAGCACTGCCTGACTATAAGGGCCAATGGGAGCAGGAGCGTTAATTGAATTTATAATACTATTTGCCATAAAGCGCAGTTAAATTTCTGTATTTTGGCCTAAATGTACGAAAATATGGAAATAGTGGTGTTAGCTTCGCCCGAAACTGAACCAGAGTTTCGGCAAAAGTTTCCGAGTCCCCCTTTACTATATCAAGTAGTGTTTTCTTATGAGGCATTGCTCCCCCTGTTAGATAATGCAGATGTAGTTTTTGATTATTTTTTAGCAGATGAACCGCAGCAATTACGCTTGTATGCGCACCGGACTAATTTAATTGTATTTTGCCAAGCAGCCAAGATTCAGTTAGCTGCATTAGCTTCTACCCTACCAACTCTTAATTGTGTTCTATTAGGCTTTAATGGCCTACCGGGCTTCTTAAATCGTCCCATCTTAGAGGTTTCTGTTTTATATCCAGCTTCTATTCCGAAATTACAAACAGTTTGTGCGTACCTGAACACAGAGTACTTATTAGTTGGGGACCGGGTTGGTATGGTAACCCCGCGCGTTATTGCCATGATAATTAACGAAGCCTGCTATACTCTACAGGAAAATACCGCCCAAATACAAGATATTGAGGTAAGTATGAAATTAGGCACCAATTACCCGTATGGTCCGTTTGAATGGGCAAACCGGATAGGTATTCGCCATGTATACAAATTATTAACCGCTCTTTATGCAGATACAAAAGATGAACGTTATAAGATTTGTCCGCTATTAAAAACCAAGTATTTACGAGGAGAGATGTTTTAAAATTTAGCTGCTAGAAACAAAAAAGAGCCTTTAGAGGCTCTTTTTTGTTTCTAGCAGCTAAATTTTAAAAATTATTCAACCGTTACCGATTTAGCTAAGTTACGTGGCTGATCTACGTTGCAACCACGCATAACAGCAATATGATAAGAAAGTAACTGCAACGGAATTACAGAAAGCAAGGGAGTTAAGGCTTCGTGTGTATCCGGAACTTCAATAACAAACTCAGCCATATCCGGAATAATAGAGTCCCCTTCAGTAACAATAGCAATTATCCGACCTTTGCGAGCTTTCACTTCTTGAATGTTGGAAACAATTTTTTCGTAAGAAGAATCTTTTGTAGCAATTACTACTACCGGCATATTAGCATCGATAAGAGCAATTGGCCCGTGTTTCATTTCGGCTGCCGGATATCCTTCGGCGTGGATGTAGGAAATTTCTTTTAGCTTTAAAGCTCCTTCCAGGGCTACCGGGAAATTATATCCCCGACCTAGGTATAAGAAATTAGCCGCATCTTTAAATATTTCCGAAATAACTTTTATCTCAGTATCTAATTGTAAAGCTTTCTCTACTTTAGATGGAATTTGTTCCATTTCCATCATTATTTGCTTTAAAACAGAGGTTTCAATGGTACCGCGTTTTTCCGCAATCATCATTGCAAGCAAGGTTAAAACAGTTACTTGCGCGGTAAAGGCTTTTGTACTAGCTACTCCAATTTCCGGACCAGCATGGGTATAAGCACCCGCATCGGTAGCACGAGCAATGGAAGAACCAACTACGTTACAAACACCAAAAATCATGGCGCCCTTAGATTTAGCCAGTTCTAGCGCGGCTAAAGTATCAGCCGTTTCGCCAGATTGGGAAATAGCAATTACTATATCGCCTTCTTTAATTATAGGATTACGGTACCGGAACTCCGAAGCATATTCTACTTCTACAGGAACACGGGCAAATTCTTCAATTAAATATTCAGCTACTAAGCCAGCGTGCCACGAAGTACCACAAGCTACAATAATAATCCGGTCAGCATTTTTAAATTTATTCTCGAATTCAATTACGCTGGCCATTACTAAATGGCTGTTTTCCGCTACCAATCTACCGCGCATGCTATCTAAAATAGAACGGGGCTGCTCAAAAATTTCTTTCAGCATGAAGTGCGGATAACCGCCTTTTTCAATGGATTCAAGCTCGAGTTCTAACTTTTGAATGTAAGGGGTTTGCGATACATCTTCGCGCGTACGAATGTCTAACTGTCCATCCTTAATTACGGCTAATTCATAATCGTTCAGGTACACTACCTCGTTGGTATACTCAATAATGGGAGTAGCATCTGAGGCCAGGAAGAACTCATCTTTACCTATCCCAATTACTAGCGGGCTTCCCTTACGGGCCGCAATTAATTGATTTGGTGAATCGTGCGAAATAACCACAATGGCGTACGCACCTACTACTTCATGCAGGGCTAAACGAACTGCTTCTGCTAACGAAATATGGTTATTTTCACGAATATCCTCAATTAGATTAATGAATACTTCCGAATCGGTATCACTATGGAATTCATAGCCTTTATTTACTAAATGCTGTTTTAAAGACCCGTAATTTTCAATAATGCCGTTATGGATAATGGCAATTTTTTTAGAACTGGAATAATGGGGATGCGCATTAGCATCATTAGGTTCACCGTGAGTAGCCCAACGGGTGTGGCCCATTCCAATATGACTATGAGTATTTTTATCAGAGATAAAGCTTTCGAGTTCGCTTACTTTTCCTTTTTTCTTATAAACGTTTAAGTTGCCGTTCAGTAAAGCAATACCAGCACTATCGTAGCCGCGGTATTCTAAACGTTTTAAACCTTTGATGATAATAGGGCAGGCCTCTCGGTGCCCTACATATGCTACAATGCCGCACATAAAATTTTAATTAAATGAGTTAATAATTATATCATTAGTTGATTTGGTTGAACAGATTAGTTGGTTTTGGAGAAATAAAGGCGCAGCTTTATTTGATTTGAGCCACCTATTTGCAGAATAGAGGAATAAAGACCAGTAGCTTCCAATACAGTTTTTCCGGTAACATCTAAAAGTCCGGTTCGGGAAGTGGGTACTAGTAATAAACTGTTGCTGGTTAATGTACCGTAGATGGATTGTTTATTATAGATTAAATCCTGCACGTACTTAGTAACATTAACAATATAAGCTTTTTTATCTTTATTATAACGCAGTGCCGCCGCTTGTTGAGTGCCACCGCTCGTGGCTGTTTCTAATGCATCTTCTCTTAATACCCGCGGCAAACCAGCATTTTTTAAGATTCTGTTAGATTTATTTGTTTCTACCAGATAAGCTGCCGGTGATGGTAAATAAGAAGGATTTTCTTTTACCGGTATAATTAATTCTGCCCGGTTAATAGCTAAATCCGATAAACTAAGCTTCTCTTTAAAATGATTAAGGTAAGGAAAAGTAATTTTAGTAACAATGCCAGTGCTTTCCTGCAAATAGGCTTCGTTGTTTGTGGCTTCCGAAGCAATTGAATCTCCCGACTTATTGAGCGCAGCAAGGATGCTACCTGCTAAACTACTTGTAATTTGATTTAACCGGTCGTTGCTACCACTAATAGCTAAATCATATTTCTGCTTTTTATTATCCGATGAAGTATAGTAAATTCGTAAATAGGTACTATCTGCATCCGGCGCAAAACCTAGTGCGGCATTAGTATTTGCGTCAGAGCTCAGAACAATCCCTTTAAACGATTTAGCAAACTCTGTTGGGTTACTCAAGGTAGCACTTGGCAAGGCCATTATGCGCTGCCCTAATTCATTATTAAGTCTAATCCGAACCGGTATAGAAGTTTTAGTTACCGTACCGGTAGAAGCAGTTTGCGAATTAGTACGTTTAGGTTTAGGCACAAAATTGGTAGTACCTATAAGTGTAGGTAAGGCTTCTAGATTATTGTTATTATTAGTATAATACGTAGCATCTGTCCGGAAAAGCGTACCTAATTCCCGAGCTTCTAAAGCAAAGTTCTTGGTAGTATCTCCGTAATATTCGTCATAATCTAAGGAGAGCACTACCGAATCTGGAATACCCGCACTGGCAGCAAAACTGCCACCTGTAGGTCCAACAACTAAATACGATTGAGCAGTAGTAGTACCAAACTTTTCAGTGGTGAAGTTACCAATTAATAAATTACCTCTTTGATAACCAACAATTGAATCGTTTGCTAAAACAGTGGAAGCTTTAATACTTATAGTATCTGTATAAACAGCATCTATCAGGCTACCTTCAAAAGCAGTACCTAAATCATTCGAGTCATCGCAGGCAAAAAGAGAAACAAGAGATAAAACAAAAAAAACAGGTCGCTTAATTGGCCAATTCATTATAAAGATTGTAGTAAGAATCTAAAAAGTTTTCGTCCGAAGAATCAATTTGGTTAATAGGTTTAGTAGAGCAAAATTCTTTAAATAAAGCATTAATGTTCTCACTAAAATTTTCTTCGTGCGATTTAGAAACTAAGTCAGCATATTCCATACCAACTTTTACGAATCCTTCAAAATCAGCCGTCTTTAAATGAGTCAACATATCATCTTCAATGTCCAACATTTTTACTTTTTCAAGCAAATCACCTTCAAATTTGTAATCGAACTCATTATTGTACACTGTAAAGATAGATTTGGCATCTTTAAAGATTGGATCTTTTTTATAAGTAGTTTTCAGGTACATAGGGATTAAACCAGTCATCCAATCGTTACAATGCACAATATCCGGCGACCAGCCTAATTTTTTAACAGTTTCTAATACTCCTTTACAGAAAAAGATAGCTCTTTCATCGTTATCTGTATAAAATTTATTGTCTTTATCTACTAAAACTGATTTCCGATGGAAATAGTCTTCGTTATCTATAAAATATACCTGTAGCTTTGCATTTGGAATAGAGGCAACTTTTATAATAAGCGGTTTTTCTTCTTCACCTACGGCAATGTTAATACCAGATAATCTTACTACTTCGTGTAAACGATTTTTACGCTCGTTAATCAAACCAAACCTCGGAACAAAAATTCGGATTTCCATTCCGCGTTCCTGCATACCTTGGGGAAGCATCCTTAAAAACTCGGAAACCTGGGTGGTTTGCAAAAACGGATTAATTTCAGTTGCAGCGTATAAAATGCGAAGTTTTGACATAGGTTTTTAACTAAGTTAAATGATGAGTAATAATAGGCAACACTATTCGGCAGCACAAAATTACAAAAATTTTATCATATTTTCAATTTATTTATCTAAAACTTAAGCTTACTTCTTTTTAGGCTAAACATTCTCAAAAATTAATGCAAGTAATTACGCATCTATCAGACATTAAACTACTCACCGAAAAAATACGGGCGACCGGGAAAACGATTGGATTTGTGCCTACTATGGGAGCCTTGCACTTGGGGCATTTAGAACTGTTACGTACTGCTTCCCGCAATACCGACGTAACCGTTTGCAGCATTTTTGTTAACCCTATACAATTTAATAATGCAGAAGATTACCGTTTATATCCTAAAACTATCGAGAAAGATGTAGCCTTATTGCAGGAAAATAACTGCGATATTGTGTTTATACCGGAAGCAGCGGAAATGTACGAGCAACCAGCTTTATTAAAGTTTAATTTTGGAGCATTAGAACAAGTAATGGAGGGTTTTTACCGGCCCGGGCATTTTAATGGGGTTGCTACCGTAGTAAGTAAGCTATTTCATTTAGTAAAGCCCCATAAAGCTTATTTTGGCCAAAAAGACCTACAGCAATTTACTATTATCCGGCAATTAGTCCGGGACCTTAATTTTGATTTAGAGTTAATTTGCCACGAGGTAGTACGTGAAGCCGACGGATTAGCTTTATCGTCCAGGAACCAGCGATTAACACCCGCAGGACGACAGGTAGCGCCTCGCCTTTATGAAGCGCTGCAACTAGGAACGCAACTATCCGAACACAGGATACCTACAGTTCAGGAAATTAAATTTAAAGTTGAAATGTTCTTACAGCTGTACCCGCAAATTACTCTGGAATATTTTGAGATAGTAGATGCAGAAACGCTACAGCCAGCTTTGGATTTTACTAAATCGGTTGCTTTGTGCCTGGCCGCTTACCTGGATAATGTTCGCTTAATTGATAACGTTATACTAAAGCCATTATAAAGGCAAATAGCTGCTTTTCTGCTCACCAATTAAAGGTAAAATCCAGCGATTGGTTGTTCCTTATCGGATAAAACAAAAATACGTACCTTTGCGGCCAATTTTAAGTGAAAGAGAAAAAACATGCAAATAGAAGTTTTAAAATCAAAGATTCATCGGGTAAAAGTTACCCAGGCTGAACTGCATTATGTGGGCAGTATAACTATTGATGAAGACTTGATGGATGCCGCTAATCTGGTAGAAAACGAAAAAGTACAGATCGTTAATATTAACAATGGCGAACGTTTTGAAACGTACGTAATTAAAGGAGAACGGGGAACGGGTGTTGTCTGCTTAAATGGTCCGGCTGCCCGAAAAGTACAGGTGGGCGATATAGTAATTGTTATCTCGTACTGCTTAATTGATTTTAACGAAGCTAAAACGCATCAACCTACTCTTATCTTTCCTGACCAAAACAATCGGCTGATTTAGGCAGCAATAGTATCGTTTATGAAAAAGCTGCTTACTATTAGTAAATATATTCTTTTAGCAGGGCTATCCATTTTTCTGATGTGGTTTGCTCTTAAGGGAATTGATTTTACTTTGGTTTGGAAACAATTACAACACGTTAATTATTTCTGGATAGGGGTTTCGCTCTTACTTGGAATAGCTGGTTATCTTAGTCGGGCTTACCGCTGGAAAATGCAATTAGAGCCATTGGGCTACCAGCTCCCTGCTTTTAAAACGTACCATGCCATGATGGTAGGGTACCTGGCTAATTTAGTGCTGCCGCGGGCCGGCGAAGTAATAAGATGCAGTATTTTAAGTAAAACAAGTAACGTTGCAGTAAAAGCTTCATTTGGTACCGTGATTACCGAGCGACTAATTGATATGTTAATGTTGCTGTTACTAACCGGAGCGGCATTCTTAATAGAATTTGACCGGATTCATACTTTCTTCTGGAATTTGTTCTCGGCAAAAGTAGCTAATTACAAAACCAATAGTGTTCTTCTATATCGGGTGGGAGGTGCTGCTATTTTAGTTTTTGCCTTGGCCTTGATCTTATTGTATGCTTTTCGGAAAAAGTTAAAAGAGAATTCTTTGTACTTGAAAATACACGATTTCTTGAAAGGCGTAGCCGAAGGTGTGCTTAGTATTGCCAAACTTAAAAACAAGTTTGCTTTTGTAGCGCACACTGTATTTGTATGGTTTACGTACTATTTAACCGGTTATATTGGTTTTCTGGCCTTGCCTGCTACCGAGAACTTAAGTCCGGGAGCGGCCTTGTCGGTTTTAGTGGTTGGTAGTTTGGGCATGAGCGCTCCGGTACAAGGTGGTATTGGGGTGTTTCATATTATGGTTCGTTCTACGCTGTTGCTTTATAGTTTATCTAAAGAAACGGGTATGGCTTATGCGTTAGTAACACATACTTCTCAAACCCTTTTAGTAGTTATACTGGGTGGTATTAGTTTTATTTTCAGCATGCTCCATCCGGCTTCAGCTAAACCAGTACCTTTGGTTCCGGCAGAATTAAATCCTGTTATTTATGACGAACACGCAAAGTAAAATATTTAAAGATGTAACCGCTGCTTTACCTACCATTCAGCAGTGGCAAACAGCCGGAGATACCATTGTATTTACCAATGGTTGTTTTGATATTTTACATTTAGGCCATGTAGATTACCTGGAAAAAGCCCGCCATTTAGGCAATAAATTAATACTAGGTTTAAACACCGATGCTTCGGTAAGCAACTTAAAAGGCCCGGAAAGACCACTTCAGGACGAAATGTCACGAGCCAGGGTTATGGCATCCTTGTTGTTTGTGGATATGGTAATATTGTTTGCAGAAGATACTCCATACGAGTTAATTGCGGCGGTAAAACCAGATATTCTGGTAAAAGGCGATGATTATGCTATTGAAAATATTGTAGGGCACGATCTCGTTCAGAATAATGGAGGAACCGTAAAAACCATTACGCTCGTAAAAGGATATTCTACTACAAATATTGTCGAGAAGATTAAACAACAAATTTAAACACGTAAAAGAAAATGGGTGGAGTATATTTAATAGCCATATTGGTAATGCTGGTTAGCTTATTTGTAAGCTGGCGGCTAAAAAGTAAATTCGCACAGTATTCGCAAATAGGATTACATTCTGGTTTAAGTGGCCGGGAAATTGCCGAGATGATGCTGGCTGATCATAATATCCGGGACGTTCGGGTTATTTCTACCGAAGGTCAATTAACCGACCATTATAATCCGGCTGATAAAACAGTTAACCTAAGTGAAGGCGTTTACGCTTCGCGGAGTGCGGCGGCGGCGGCAGTTGCTGCGCACGAATGTGGGCACGCAGTACAACACGCTACCGCTTACAGCATGCTTAAATTCCGGTCCGCTATGGTGCCAGCATTAAGTGTTGCTTCGCGGTATATGCAATGGATTATATTAATTGGTATTTTCATGATTAATACCAGTATCATCCCTTTAACTATTGGAGTAGCTTTATTTGCTTTAACTACTTTATTTAGTTTTGTTACTTTACCGGTAGAGTTTGATGCGAGCCGTAGAGCTTTGGCGTGGATGGACCGTAGGGGAGTAGTAACCACCCAGGAACACGCTATGGCCAAAGATTCCCTTAAATGGGCGGCTTTAACTTACGTAGTTGCAGCAATTGGTTCGTTAGCCACATTATTATATTATGTTTCTCTGTTAATGGGGCGCCGCGATTAATTAACCTAATAGAGTAATAAGTTTTACTACGCCACTGCTTCTCTAAGCAGTGGTGTTTTTGTTTATACAGAAATATTCTTCTGCCTGATTATAATGGTAAGCTGCCTGCGTGCCTTTGCCTGTTACAGTATAATATAACTCTTAAAAAGTTTTTTAGTAGCAACTGGCGAGTAATAATAAATCAGTTAAAATAATACTAAATCAATAAAGTATGCATGCATATTATTTATTTAGTATTCGTATATTCACTATAAAAATTGCTGGCACTGTGTTCAAGCAATATTATTCAGAACATAGTAAGGCAAATTGATTTAGAATAGGAACTAGCTGTTCTAAAAGATTAAATCTTGAGAATTATTATTTACATAATACTGAAATAATATGGATTTTAGACTAACCGAAGAACACCTGGCCGTACAAGAAGCGGCTCGTGATTTTGCCCAGACAGAATTACTGCCCGGAGTGATCGAACGCGACGAACACCAGCTATTTCCTGCGGAACAAATCAAAAAGATGGGGGAACTTGGTTTTCTGGGCATGATGGTAGACCCTAAATATGGTGGAGGCGGCATGGATACAATTTCGTACGTGCTAGCCATGGAAGAAATCTCGAAGGTAGATGCTTCGGCTTCGGTAGTAATGTCGGTAAATAATTCGCTGGTGTGTTGGGGAGTAGAAAGATACGGCACCGAAGAACAAAAGCAGAAATACCTGACCCGCTTAGCAACCGGCGAAATTATTGGCGCTTTTTGTTTATCTGAGCCCGAAGCTGGTTCCGATGCTACCATGCAACGCACAACAGCGGTAGATCAAGACAACCACAATATAATTAACGGCACTAAAAACTGGATTACAAATGGTAGCACAGCTTCCGTTTACTTGGTTATTGCGCAAACCTACCCAGAAAAGCGCCACAAAGGTATAAACGCTTTTATTGTGGAGCGCGATACTCCTGGCTTTGTAATAGGTAAAAAAGAAAATAAACTAGGCATTAGAGGCTCCGATACGCACTCGCTTATGTTTACCGACGTGAAAGTACCCAAAGAGAACCGCATAGGCGAAGATGGCTTTGGGTTTAAGTTTGCCATGAGTGTACTAAACGGCGGACGCATAGGTATTGCGGCACAAGCTTTAGGTATTGCTTCGGGTGCCTATGAGTTATCGGTTAAATACGCGAAAGAACGTAAAACCTTTGGGGTAGAAATAGCAAAACATCAAGCCATTCAATTTAAATTGGCCGAAATGGCTACCAATATAGATGCGGCACGCTTACTTTGCCTGCAAGCGGCCGCCGATAAAGATGCTGGCCACGATTATACCAAGTCCGGAGCCATGGCTAAATTGTTTTCCTCTAAAGTAGCCATGGACACTACTATAGAAGCGGTGCAAGTACATGGCGGATACGGATTTGTGAAAGAATACCACGTAGAAAGGCTAATGCGCGATGCAAAAATTACGCAAATTTATGAAGGCACCTCTGAGATTCAGAAAATAGTAATATCAAGAGAGTTATTGAAATAATAGAATAGTTCTATGTTGAAATAATGCTGTTCAAAAATAATATATTTGTTAATTGGTGTATAATTATTTTTCAATTATTTTTGTGTTATTGAAAGATTAATAGTAATTTTAAACACTATAATCTAAATATCAAAAAAATAAAGATAAAATACCAATCATGGAAGATTACAATAAGGTTATTGAGTCCCTGGGGGTGCGATATATTAAATCTAAGAATTATGTGTTGCAGCAACCATTTGGTGTACGGAACTTTTATGATGTAGGCAATAACCTGTATTTGCTCCATAGAGGGGTTATTGCTTTCGGTGATGAGAAACAGATAGTAGAAGAAGGCGAGATGTTGTTTGTGCCGGGTGGCCGCAGCACGAAGATCTATTTTGGTGATCCGGACAGCCGGATGATTTCAAATGATGATTTAATTAGTAATAAAGAAAAGTTCTTCCGGAGTAACAATGACCTGGATTTAATAGGTGATGCTGAAGAAAGCCACAGCTTCGTAAGCTTTGAAGCTAAAGTTTTTGACTCGGTTAACTTTTTTGCCTCGTTAGATGTACCTGCTTTCTTAATTTCTGGCAATTCTAAGTTAGCTAACTTAATTATTAAGGTAATTGAGGAAAGCATGCAGGAGTTACCGGGTAAAGAAAGGCTGATAAATATTTACACCGAAAATATTGTAGTAGAAATTATCCGCTATATTCTTAAAAATAAGATGTTTGTGGAGCAGTTGGCTACTAACAGCACTTACTTTAAAGATCCACGGTTGATTGATCTCTTTAACTATATTAAAGAAAATATCGGCGGTGATTTATCCAATAAAGTTCTTTCTAATGTTGCTAACGTATCGGAAGATTATGTTGGGCAGTATTTCAAGATGCTTACTGGTATTAATCCACAAGATTATATTGAATACCAACGGATGGAACGGGCGGTTTTCTTATTACGTACCACTAAGAAAAGCATTCGCGAAATTGGTAAAGAAGTAGGCTATAAAGACACTGCTTATTTCTGCCGTCGCTTTAAAATGATGTTTGGCATTCCGGCTGGTAAAATGCGCCGCCGCGAATCGGCTATGAATATCTAAAAAGTAAATTTCTATAAAACAAAAGAGCCTACAATATAAACCGTAGGCTCTTTTGTTTTATAATCAAGTAGCTAAAAAGTTTTAATAAGAATTAGATAAAGTTGCGGAGTTAAATTGATTTACAGCAACAGCAACTGTACTAATAAAATCCGGGTTCTTTTCTATTTCGTTTCCAATAACAATCATATCTGCCCCGGCTTCTAAAGCGGCAACTACTTTTTGAGCGGTATTTAATCCCCCACCCACAATTAGCGGAACCTCTACTGCCTGCTGTACCGCTTGAATAAGAGCAGCCGGTACCGGATTTTTTGCGCCGCTGCCCGCATCTAAAAACATTAAATGTAACCCTAGTAACTCGCCGGCCAAAGCTGTACTAGCTGCAATATTAGGCTTATCACGCGGTAAAGGCATACTACCACTCATGTACGAAGCAGTGGTTGGCTGACCAGAATCTACCAGAATATAACCGGTAGGTAAAATCTGGAGCTTACTGGCTTTAAGAAGGGGCGCCGCTATAACATGCTGACCAATTAAAAAATCAGGATTACGGCCCGATATAAGGGAGAGCAATAAAATTCCGTCGGCTTGTAAGTCTATGTGCAGGCTACTGCTAGGAAATAAAATTACCGGTATTTGGCTTTGTTGTTTAAGCAAAGAAATAAGCGGCGCCTGATTTTGAGTGGTAATCAAGCTGCCGCCTACTAAAAAGTAATCAATAGAATAGGTATGGCTAAGTTCAATAAGTTGCTCACAGGCCGCTGTTGTTAAGTTATCAGGGTCGAGCAGTACAGCAAATAATCTTTGTCTCTGTTGTTTTTTAAGTATTATTTGTTCGTAAATCCGGCTAAACGGCATCCTCTTCGTGATATGAAAAATCAATATCTTTGGTTACGGGTTCTTTCGTGACCACAATATCGGGATTTTTAGGCACATGCAGATACTCTTCTAACTTTTTGGTTACATACACCAGCAAAAAAGCAGTTACCTGAGTAGATAAGGCCTTTGCCATTTCCGATTCCATAAAAGCTTTGCCTAAATCCGACATAAGAGAAGTTTGAGCCGGCTGCGCTGCTTGGTGAAACGAAGAAATGGGAGGAAGCTGACCGGAACCATATTGCAAAGCCGGATCGGAATAATTAGCTCCCTCTGTGCTTGCCTGGGTTGTAGACGATGGGGCTGCATACGTGCTGGTAGCTGCCAATTGTTTTTGTAAACCGGTTTTTAAGGCTTTAGTTTTTTTTTTACTTTTTCCTCCTCCAATTAGCTTACTTATTAACCAAACACCTACTAAAGCACCACCGCCAATAAGCACCTTTTTGCCTATTTCCTGCGATTGGTTTTTTAATTCGGCAACATCGCCTAGCAGGGCGTTTTTATATTCTTGTTTCTGTCTTTCTAAAAATTCTTTTCTGTCTTCGAAAAGCGGATTATTGAGTTCGTTCATAACGGTTGATTTCTTTTATCGTCTTTGTATACAGTGTTTTCGAATGTTTTATCGGCCATATTAGTAAATAGTTTCTTATCTACTCCTAATATTACTATTACTAATAAAATAACATAGAACAAAGTAACTATACCAAATCCCCAGAAATGGCTATCCAGGAGATCATTTAAGAGCAATCCTATAAAGATATTAAAAAAGATTAAAGCCATAAAGCCGGCAAAGCCTAACACAATAGCGCGTAGCAAGCCTACAAAACCTTCTTTCAGCTTTGTTTGTATTTCTAATTTTATCAGATCGATGCGGGTATCAATATAACCCATTAAGTTGCTGATCAGGCTTTCCGTTTTAGAACCTTTGTCGTCGTTATTCATAGTTTTCGTTTAGTTAGATCAAGTACGTGTACGATAAAAAATCAAAAAAATATTAAGGAACCTCTATTATACAAAAATTGTATTACGGATTTTAGAATAATATTGTCTAAAAAAAGCGTTATTTTTAAAATAGCTTCTTGATATAACTGGCAGGCATCTTTGAATCAGAATTATTATACCATTTTAGAAGTAAATCCATCGGCTACGGCCGCCGAAATAAAAGCTGCTTATAAAAGGCTAGCCCGGCAATACCATCCGGATAAACACCAGGGGAACCAGTTATTCGAAGAAAAGTTTAAAATAGTAAACGAGGCATACCAGGTTTTATCTGACGAAAGAAAACGGGCGCTATACGATTTACGCTTACGATACATGGTGCTGCAATTACAAGCCATGCAGCAGGCGCAGTACCAAGCGCCCATTGTTACCCGCGAACCAGCTTCGTACGCCGAACGCCATTACCGTAATATTCCAAAAAGAGAGTTTCAGCGCAAGGACATTAAAATAATAATTGGCATTTTCATCGGAATAATTATAGCCAGTTTATTAGTAAAGCTGTTAATGGATCATATTACGGGAATGAGCAATTACCGCGCGGCTCTGCAATATACAAAAACGGAGCAATGGAGCCTGGCGCATAGCTTGCTTACCAAAACTATTTACTTTAAACCTAACTTTGTCGATGCTTACTCGCGGCGGGCACGCATTGAAATGAATGTTTATCAGAATTATCCGGCGGCTATCTCGGACTTTAATGAAGCCATAAAGCGAACCAAGCAACCAAGTGCCGATTTATTCTACGATAAAGGCAGGTGCTACGAAAAACTGCGGCGCGACACCTTAGCCGAAACTCAAATGACCAAAGCTTTGCAGGCAAACCAGGTATTTACCCCAGCTTACTTTGAACGGGGCATGATCCGGGCGACCTTGTTGAATACCTACCCGCAGGCAATTCAGGATTTTGATTCTTTTTTAAAGTTTCCGGGCACTAATGCCAAAATGCGCAATGAGGCTTTGCTGTACCGCGGTTATTGTTATTACTTGCTGGGGAAACCAGATAAATCTATTCCGGATTATGAACAAGCTTTGACCATGGATAGCCAAAGTGGTCGTTTGCTGTACTTACTAGGCAAAGCGTACTACGATTTAGATAGAAAAGACGAAGCCTGTACTAATTTTTTAAAAGCTTATAAGCGCGGCTATGGTTCGGCGGCGTACGATTTATATCAGTATTGTAAAATTAATGTAGATTAACTTGTTTAAATAAGCCTTGTTGATTTTGCTTTAGCGCTTCGTTGAAAAAGTAAAAAGAAACGTAACAAAAATTAAATCAGGGATGCTGCCCAGAGCACTTACCTCAGGTGAAACACAATAGTCTAGAGAGCCCCCTTACAGCAGTCTCTCTTTGTTACAGTCTTCAATTTTCGTTAGGAAAAGCCCGGTGTGGTTGTTAATATTGCGGATAAACTGAAAAGATAAGTTTCTAAAACGAAACTTGGCTATTTGTTTACCGGTAAAATAAAGTTATACTTAAAATTTATTTTTAATGATGCAACAAGAAAACGGAACTCACAAACCCGCCGGGGAGAACGGATCGGCCAGTAATGGTTTAATGGGGGCAGAAAACGAACCTCGAATTCTTACTACTCGTCAGGGGCATCCGGTAACTGATAATCAGAACATCCGCACCGTTGGTAACCGGGGTCCTGCTACCATGGAAAACTATCACTTCATCGAGAAAATCTCGCACTTCGACCGGGAACGGGTTCCGGAGCGCGTAGTGCACGCTCGGGGAGCAGGTGCCCATGGTGTTTTTGAAGCTTACGGAACCGTAGGGGATCAGCCAATAGCAAAATATACCAGAGCTAAATTATTTCAGGAAAAAGGAAAACAAACGCCGGTTTTTGTTCGGTTCTCTACCGTAGGTCATGGCGGCCATTCGCCGGAAACATTGCGTGACCCGCGCGGTTTTGCCGTTAAATTCTATACCGAAGATGGTAACTGGGATTTAGTAGGAAATAACCTGAAGATTTTCTTTATCCGGGATGCTATGAAATTTCCGGATTTAATTCACTCGCAAAAGCCAGATCCGGTTACTAACATCCAAAGCGGCGAGCGGATCTTTGATTTTATTGCCAATACTCCCGAAGCTACCCACATGGCAACGTTCCTGTTTTCGCCCTATGGCATTCCGGCCAACTACCGCCAAATGCAAGGTTCCGGCGTTAACACGTATAAATGGGTAAATGCCGACGGCGAAGCAGTAATAGTAAAATACCACTGGGAACCGCTGCAAGGCATACGTAACTTAACTCAAGCCGAGGCCGAATCTATCCAGGCCAAAAACTTTAACCACGCAACTCAGGATTTGTTTGAAGCTATTAAAGACGGTAATTTCCCTCAATGGGAATTGTTCGTGCAAATAATGAGCGATGACGAACATCCGGAACTGGATTTTGACCCATTGGATGATACTAAAATTTGGCCGAAAGACCAATTCCCTTGGTTGCCAGTTGGTAAAATGACCCTTAACCGGAACCCGGTTGATTACTTTAACGAAGTAGAACTTTCGGCTTTTGGTACCGGTGTTTTAGTAGACGGTTTGGATTTCTCGGATGACAAAATGTTGCAGGGCCGTACCTTCTCTTATTCGGATACCCAGCGTTACCGCGTAGGAGCTAACTATTTGCAGTTGCCAATTAATGCTCCACTTGTAAAAGTGGCAACAAACCAGCGTGGTGGACAAATGTCGTATAAAACAGATTTTGCCGAAGGGCAGAACCCACACATTAATTACGAGCCTTCTTTCTTAGGTGGTTTGCAGGAAGCTCCTAAAGCAGGTAAAGATTATACTCCACGCTACGAAGCCAACCTGTTACGTCAGAAAATTGACCGTACCAATGACTTTAAGCAAGCCGGCGAAACGTACCGCAACTTTGAGGATTGGGAACGCGATGACCTGATTTCTAACCTGGTAAGCACTCTGAGCACCTGCGATAAGCGCATCCAGGACAAGATGGTAGAGCACTTTACGCTGGCCGATGAAGAGTATGGCCGCCGTGTAGCCGAAGGTCTGCAACTTAAATTGAAAGACCAAAGCGACAAAGGACCAATCGGTGCTACTTCACCCAAAGAAGGGGTGGAAGAAGCCCAACGCGTTTCTCACGAATCTAAACCGTATTAATAAAAATTATAAATGTATTAAAAAAAGGGACCCATCCATCAAAAGATAAGGATGGGTCCCTTTTTAATGGGAGTAAGTCAGTCCTTATAAGTATGCTGTTGAACAAAAATTCATGAATTTTGAATAAATAGTTCTGATTAATTTGGGGTAGCAAATTTTACCAGGATAAAACTAATGTTTTGGTGGTACAATTTTATTAATTAACTTAAGTTGCGCGACATTAAATAACTTGGTTTAGGGTATAGGCGAAGATAAAGAGGATAATTTTAAGGATGAACCCTTTCGGGGTAACCGCATGGATTTTCTTGGGAAAGAAGCTGGTGATACCAGAAAAGGTAGTTTCAATCAGCTTTCGGTAATAGTTTTTTAAGAAAACCTGGTGCGGCAGATCCTTTCTTTGGCTGTTAGTCTTACGGCAGATCTGTAACTTGACCTGTTCACATTGGTAGAACAGGTCTTCTAGTTCATAGCAGGTATAAGCACTATCACCATAAAGCTGACTCTGTTCCGGTAAGTCCACAGTCATCGTCTGAAAAGCTTTTACATCGGCGAAAGAACCCGCATGAATATAGAATTGTACCGGCAGGCCATCTTCCGTGGTAATGATTTGAACTTTGAAGCCATAGAAATAACGCCTTTTACTAGCATTCTTTCCCCGATAGGCTTCTCCTTGCAGTAAACGGCAGCGAGGAATACGAATGTTATCACAAACCGCCACCGGAAAGGAATCAATTAAGTAGCGGCAAGAAGTATTCAGCTCTTTAAGCGTGTTACCTAAAGCGAGAAATAGAGTGGTTAATTGATCCTGGAGTTGGTGCAAGCGACGGGTAAAGCCGGATTTATCAATCATCTTAACGCCATGGTGCTCTTGCATGTATCCACAAGCGGAATGAAGATTGCCATAGAAATAGCGAGCCGCCAGAAGAGCCGTCGTGAGGAGCTCGGCATCGGAAAGCTTACAGTGGATATCCTCTTTTCGCCCGATGCTATGAAAGAAATCATCGATAAAGCAGTATATTGCTATAGTCTGTTCGGTCCTGGCTTCTACATTTTAGAGTGTGGTAACTTCAAAACGTATTTTGACCAAAAACTGAACAGACTTTTTTATAGCGCGCAACTTGAGTTAATTACAATCAATATCCAAAATTGCTAGGTTTTGGTATATTATAATGGAGAAATTATGGTGTTCCATCGACTACACACATTTTAATTATTATTGTTTAACTCTAAATTTTATTGGTGTTAACTGCAGCAGATTATGCAAAATTTATCTGACAACTAGAAGAAAATTAAAAATAAGGTAGCATTATTTTCATGCAAGCAAGTCAGATAAAGCTTAACAATGTTCTGCTTTTTACTTAGATCTTGTTTCTGGTTATAGCATTGCGAAGCAAAAAGATGAGAATGAACAGTTCGCTTTTCACCTTCTCTTATATCTTTTAAGCATGTAACCAACTGATACATTTTTTCCTATGCAGAGCACCCATCTTTATTTAGAAGGCAGAGTCAAAGGGCCCCCATCCCCAATCATATATCCTAAAGGCACTACTAATCTTACTTCGTGTGGAAGTGCTAATCCGATAAGGTCAGATAAAACAATATAGTAACGGCCTCTCTTATTAGAATTGAGATACTTATGCCTTCTTCAGTCTTAATAACCTCATTCCTTCTTTTTTAACTATGCTGAAAAAGCTATTAGCCAAATACTCCTCAAATTATCAATGCATCTTACCACTAGAATTTTAGGAAAGGGTTTAACACTTTCCGCATCACGCATTGTACTTTTTTGCTAAAACTGATGGAGACAGATGTGAAAAGTGCCAATGTAAGTACCCCATTTTTGGGACAGTTTGAATGAGACCATTCTCATTATTATTACTATTACTAGGAAGTGGTAATGTGGTAAACTTGGTGGGCTGATTTTGAGTTCAGGGATAAGTTTTCCATATTTCCACTTCTTTTTTCAAGAGCCATTCCCTTGGGGTCAGATTTCCTAAAGCTTCATGCGGCCTACGGGTATTATATTCTTCTAGCCAATTTTCTGTCAGTTGCCGGACTTCCGCCAGTTCAAAAAACAGATAAGCATCTAATATTTCCCGGCGATAACTGCCGTTAAAGCGTTCGATAAAGCCATTCTGCATGGGTTTACCCGGCTGAATATAATGGATGTTAATTTCTTTTTCTTTACACCAGTTCGTAAAATCAACACTAGTAAACTCCGGGCCATTATCTACCCGGATGGCCGTTGGCTTACCGCGCCAGTCAATCAGCTGCTCCAGAGTGCGAATCACTCTTTTGGCGGCAATTGAAGTTGCTATCTCAATGACCAGTGCTTCCCGGTTACAATCATCTAGCACATTCAAGGTCCGAAACTTATTACCTGATGCTAAGCTATCACTCATAAAATCCATGCTCCAGCTACTGTTAATCTCTACCGGCTGCAGCAATGGTTGCTTTACTCGGGTTGGTAGCCTACGTTTTCCTTTTCTCTTTTTGTTGAACTTTAACAGTTTATAGATCCGGTATACCCGTTTGTGATTCCACGGCTGACCGGCTCTTTTCAGATAAGCTAACAGCTTCCGAAAACCATAAGCTGGATGAGCAGCAGCTAACTCCTGCAAGGCGGTAATCACTTCGGAATCATCTTTACAGCTCTTGTAATAAAATTGAGAACGGGTCAGACCAGTTAAGTGGCAGGCCCTGACAACGGGTAAGTCGTAGTCCGAGATGATTTCATCGGTTAACTGCTTTTGCTGCCAGAGCCCCAACCTTTTTTTGTGATAACTTCTTTCAGAATCGAATGATCCAAGCTTAAATCAGCATACATTTTCTTTAATCGGGCATTCTCCTCTTCTAACTCTTTGAGCCGCTTTACATCCGAAGCTTCCATACCTCCGTATTGGCTCTTCCACCGGTAAAAGGTAGCCCGGCTAACTTCTAATTCCCGGCAAATGTCTTCTGTCTTCTGACCCGACTCATTCTCCTGCAGTGCTTTGATAATCTGACTCTCGGTAATCCTTGTCTTTTTCATTTGTTCAGTTTTAAGGTATCCATTTTCTGTCTCCTTTCAAACTGTCCGATTTTTTGGGGTACTTACACAAGGAGGTCCATAACTTAATATGATTACCAATTTTCCTTTCCCGTTATCTCAGTTAGGTATACCCTTTTTATCTGCTTGCTAAGATTGATTTCATAAGTTGCTTTTTTAATGTTCATGCTTTCAACCCAACTGTGCGAATAATAGTAAACTCAAAATTTGTATGGAGTTAAATAATGCTATAACATATTTGATTTATGGAATTCATAAATCAATTTTTAGTAAAGAAAATTTGAATAAAATTAAGCTAACTGCTTTCATAAGACACTCTTTTAAGATAGATTGAAACTCTAATCAATCATTTGATAGAATTTACTTATAAGTATAAGACCCTTTAATTATAATAAATTCCCTTTATTAAACAGCTTAATTCGGTAAGTATAACTTCGTTTTAGTAAGTAGGCGAAATGATAATCCTTTTGTTTATTACTACCTAGTTCCACATCGTCATCAACTAATATAGTCTTAATATTTTAACAATTCTTTTTCTTATCTGCTCCTTTTAGTTGTATGTAATAATTAATAATATTTAAACCCGATCTGAAATATATTATTTAACTTTTCTTTAAAATTATAAACAACCTAATACTTTAGTAAAGAAATATAATGTATTAATTTTCTACTTTTAAATATGTTTATCTTAAATAAAAATTAAAAATAAAGTTGGTATTATTAAAAAACAATTAACTTTATACTTATAAAATATTAAGAAATAGAGCCTATTAATTGTGGTATTAAGTTAAAGGTGTTTTTAAGTAGTTTAACTAAATAATTCTGAAGATTCAGCAAAGATAATTAACTACAATTATCTTTATTATTGGAAACTGTATATTTTAGCTCTTTATTAAAGATCATGATGTAGTTAAAAAATTTATTCTCTTATAGAACTTATTTATAATTTTAAAATAGACAAAATATAATATAAAACTACTATATAATCTTTTTTAAAGTAATATTTTAGGCAACAAAAAGTGAGCCTTAATTTTAGTTGTTTGTTCTTGTTAAATTCATTTGTGATAATTCAAGATTGTATAACCAAAAAGGTTTAACTATCTTTTTATATTTTAATTGTTCAGGTAGCTAGCTTCAAAGATCAACCTGAATTAGTTATTTACTCTCAACTAGTGCCAAGTTAACGTGTACTAACTTTTCTATTAAAAACATTATAGAAATCATTCAAGATTAATTTAAATTTAGTTAAGAATACATAAAACGTAAGCAGTATTTATAAAATATATGCATGCGATTTTATTTATATACTGAGTTTAAATAATAGACCAAACTTATTGTTCTTAGGTTAAAAAGCTAAAAGATATTATGGTGCTTATAACCTTATTAACTTTCAAGGACATCTTTAATACTTAGCTTGTTTGTTAGACAATATAGTCTAATAAAAGCTTTCCTCAAGAGCTTATTTAGTGTATGTCTAAAATAGAAAGCTTTAACAACAAATTTATTAATTAGTCTCTACTACTAAGCGTTGTTGAAGTTAAGTTTGAGCATAGTAGATGTTTCATTCTATGTTCATAAGCCATATTATTCTACGATTACTCCACGGTTGTATTCAATTAACATACAGCAATATTCTCACATAAGCGAGTACCTAATATAAGATATTATAACTATTAAAATATTTATTATCAATCATGAATAAGTCCTTTACATATTTTATAATGAGAAAGGAATTTTCTCTTTTGTTAACTAGTCTACTTTTATTCTTTTTTGCAGCTGCTCAAGGGTATATTACGCCAGTTGTAAATGGATTATTAACAAAAGCAATAAGTCCTAAGGATTTAATAAATACTAATTTTTATTCAAATCAAACAACAAATACAAAGGTTTCTCCAAAAAGAAAAGAAGAATTAACAAGCAATAAGGAGACTGAAGGAGCTCAGATTAAGTCATTTTCAACATCTTCTGCTTCCTTGTTGGCTACCTTACCAGGACCTGGTGGGCCAATACTGATAATTACCTCAGCTACAAATCCTTTTAGTTCCTATACCGCCGAGATATTACAGGCCGAGGGTTTAAACGAGTATTCTACCTTTGATATAACATCAGTATCCTCTACCATGCTAAACAGTTATGATGTAGTAATAGTAGGTGATATACCTTTAACAGATGCGCAAGTTACTATGCTAAGTAATTGGGCTAATGCTGGAGGTATGTTAATTACTTTTAGCCCAGACACTAAGCTAGCATCATTATTAGGTATTAACCCTACTGGTAGCACAATGGCCAATAAATACATTCTGGTAAACACTGCAACCGGACCTGGGAAAGGCATTGTGAACCAAACAATACAGTATCAGGGCACAGCCGACCTTTATACTTTGAATGGAGCAACAAGTCTAGCAACTTTATACTCAGGTGCTACCACTGCAACATCTAACCCAGCAGTAACCATGCGAACTGTGGGTACAGGCACAGTAGTAGCGTTTACTTACGACTTAGCACGCTCGGTGGTGTATATACGCCAAGGAAATCCAGCTTGGGCTGGTACCGAAAGGGATGGTGAGGCAGGGCCCATCCGCTCAGATGACCAATATTTTCCGGATTGGATGAATTTGTCTAAAGTAGCTATTCCGGCAGCTGATGAGCAGCAACGGCTGTTAGTTAATATTATATTGGAAAACTCTCGCAAACCTTTACCCCGGTTCTGGTTTCTGCCTAGAGGCCTTAAAGCTGTGGTGGTAATGACCGGCGATGATCATGGCAATGGGGGAACAAAGGCACGATTTGATCAGTACATGCAGAAGAGTGCCGACAATAGCGCGGAAGCGGTGGCGGACTGGCGCGCGATACGCGGGTCTTCCTACGTTTTTCCGGGTACGCCTATTACAGATGCACAGGCTCGGACTTATGAGCAACAGGGTTTTGAGATTGGATTGCACGTAAATACAGATTGTGCCAACTACACGGCAGCTTCACTGGAACAGAATCTTACAACCCAGCTCGCCCAATTTAAATCTATTTTTCCAAGTGTTACCGCACCGGTAACTAACCGGACACACTGTATTGCCTGGAGCGACTGGCATACCCAAGCCAAATTAGAAGTCCCTAAGGGAATCAGGTTGGATGCAAACTATTACTACTGGCCAGCTAAATGGGTGCAGAACCGTCCGGGTATGTTTTCTGGTTCTGGTATGCCGATGCGCTTCGCTGAGCTTAATGGGACCATTATTGATTGTTATCAGCTGGTCACCCAAATGACCGATGAATCGGATCAGGCTTTCCCCTTTACTGTTGATCAATTGCTGGATAGAGCCTTAGGACCAGAGGGCTATTATGGTGCTTTCTGTGCCAATATGCATACCGATTTCAATCCATCTGATGGGTCAGATAAAATTATTGCTTCAGCCATAGCCCGCAATGTGCCGGTAATATCGGCTAAACAATTACTCACTTGGCTTGATGGACGGAATGGGTCATCTTTCGGAGCTATGAGTTGGAATGGCGAAAAACTGAACTTTTCCATTAGCGTAGCGAGTGGTGCCCGCAGCCTGCAAGGGATGCTGCCTATTACTGATAAAACAGGGCAGTTAGAGGGACTAACTGTAAACGGAACTGCCGTATCCTACAGAATAGAAAAGATCAAGGGAATAGACTATGCTTTGTTTAATTGTACCCCGGGTAATTATGTGGCAGATTATAATTCCACTTCCCCCCCAAACCAGTCACCAATAGTTGCTCTTACTGCACCGACTAATGGGGCTATCTTCAACGCGCCCGCTTCTATTACTATTACGGCTAATGCATCGGATACTGGTGGCTCGATCAGCAAGGTAGATTTCTATAGCGGTACCACCCTGCTGGGCACGGATACAAGCAGCCCATATAGCTTTACCTGGAGCAATGTGGCGGCGGGTACTTACTCGCTGATAGCGAAAGCCACTGATAACGGGGGCGCTACCACTGCTTCTACTTCGGTGAATGTAACGGTAAATGGTGTTTGTCCCTGCACTGTATTTCAGCCTTCTGAAGCTCCTTCTGGCAGTGCATATAATGATGGAAGTCAAATTGTGGTAGGCATGAAATTCCGCGCCTCAATTAACGGTTCCGCAACTGGTGTACGGTTTTACAAGCAGACCAACAATACCGGCACCCACACCGGGCAGCTTTACAATAGCACCGGCACGCTACTAGCGCAGGCTACGTTTATTAATGAAACAGCTTCGGGTTGGCAGGAGGTAAATTTCAGCTCACCAGTAACTATTACTGCTAATACTACTTACATAGTGGCTTACCATAGTGTTAATGGTTTTTATGGTGGCACTAATTCATACTTTGGATCAACAATTGACCGGCCCCCGTTGCGCGCATTAGGAAGTAGTGAAGAAGCCGGGAACGGGGTGTACGCATACGGCTCGGGATTCCCTAATCAAACTTTTGGGGCAAGTAACTATTGGGTCGACGTGGTATTTAACAATGGTGCTCCACCTTCTAATCCAGCCCCAACAGTGGCGATTACCTCACCGGCAAATGGGGCTACGTTTACGGCGCCCGCTTCCATTACCATCAATGCCAATGCGGCGGATACGAGTCCGGGCACAGTAAGCAAGGTAGATTTCTATAATGGTACCACCCTGTTGGGCACGGATGTCAGCAGCCCTTATAGCTTTGCTTGGAGCAATGTCGCGGCCGGCACTTACTCGCTCACGGCCCGGGCAACGGATAATGGCGGGACTACCACCACTTCAGCGGTCGTGAGTATAACGGTTAATGGAGTGGCTAACCAACCACCTACTGTTAGTATCACCTCACCGGCAAATGGGGCTACGTTTACGGCACCCGCTTCCATTACCATCAATGCCAATGCGGCGGATACGAGTCCGGGCACAGTAAGCAAGGTAGATTTCTATAATGGTACCACCCTGTTGGGCACGGATGTCAGTAGCCCTTATAGCTTTGCTTGGAGCAATGTCGCGGCCGGCACTTACTCGCTCACGGCCCGGGCAACGGATAATGGCGGGACTACCACCACTTCAGCGGCCGTGAGTATAACGGTTAATGGAAGTAACCCGCCCTCAACGTGCCCCTGCACGGTATTCCGGCCTACGGATGTGCCGGGTGGTACTATCCAGAATGATGGGCAGAGCGTGCAGTTGGGCATGAAGTTTCGTTCCTCGGTCAATGGAAATGTAACCGCTGTGCGCTTTTACAAGCAGACAGGCAATACCGGTACCCACATTGGGCAACTCTACAGCAGCACCGGCACACTGCTAGCGCAGGCTACGTTTATTAATGAGACAGCCTCAGGTTGGCAGGAGGTAAATTTCAGCTCACCAGTATCTATTACCGCTAATACCACCTATGTCATTACTTACCACAGTAGTGAGGGCCATTATTCTGTCAATGATTTTGGCTTTACTAGTTCCATTGTCAACGGGCCACTTACTGGCTTACAAAATGGGTTTGATGGCCGCAATGGAGTTTACCTGTATACAGCCACACCAGCCTACCCTACCGAGAACTACGAGGCCAGTAACTATTATGTGGACGCGGTATTTAACACTGTGAGTTCGGCGGCTAGTACCGCCTCCCGCCTAAACATTGCTACCCCAGAAGTAGGAGCACAAGTAAAGTTAACGCAAGCAGAAGGAATGATGGTTTATCCTAACCCGGTTACTCATAAGGCGAAGGTGCAGTTTGTGCTGGTGGAAGGTGGAGCTTACACCCTAGACCTCTACGATGCGCAAGGCAGGCTGGTCAAGGTGCTTAGGCAGGGAAAGGTCAACGCGGGAGAACTGAATATAATAGAAGTAGACGGAGCTAAACTGGCTAAAGGATTGTACCTGGTGCGGCTGCAGACTAACACTGGTGCTCAAACAGCTAAGCTTTTACTAGATCGGTAAATTCTATGTTCTTAAGTTTAAAAGAGAACTACTTAATTAAAATAGAATCTATATCAATTTTGAAGTTTAATTATAAAAAGTATAACCATGAGATTTATCATTATAGCATTGTTCATCACTCTTCCATACTTTTCCTTTTCACAGGGACAAGGCAAGGGGAAATTCAAAATAAAAATAAATGAAAAAGAATATGACACTGATAAAAGCCCTGATATCGTTGACGAATTTTTTCCCCAACGAATAGCTAAGTTTAAGATTAAGAAAGAAAAAAATGGAGATCCTACCGGCCGCTATGTCGTGCTAATAGGAGAAGAAGAACGCACTTTTCAATCTGATGGCGAGTACCATGATGTTGAATTCTCCCATGATATTAAAGAGTTAGGAATCTATATTTTGAACGAGAAACGAGCCTTAGCCGGTAAGCCTTTTCGACTCAAAAAGCGCAAATAACAATCGCCAGCTTGGTTAGAGTTGTAAAATTCCCCAATCAATGAAGCAGACTTTCCGGCAACCTATGAATCGCTTGTGCAGCTTTAGCAGGCTGTATCAATAGTGAATAAATTGCTAGAAAGCTCTGCTGTCTTTCATGTAATTCACCAGCTTACAATTATAGAAAGTATCAAAAAGATAAAAACCTTCATTTAAAAACTAGTTACATATGAATACAACGCTTACTTGCAAAAGCCTGTTATTGGCTGGTGAATGTACTAAGGGAGAATCATGTATCAATTCTGCTAAAGCTTTCCTTAAAAATTATTCTTCAGGGAATGCTGCTTTTGTATTTCTGGTAATTCTTTCTTTGCTATTGAGTTTAGGCACCTTTAAGTTATCTGCCCAAAATGCTATTGTAACTGAGAATGCCAAATCCGGAAATCCGAGTTCCGAATGGCAAATAAGCGGGGCGGGGGATATGTCCATACAAGGATTTGCTACAGACATTAGTTACAACAAAGGTACAACAGCACGATTCAAGATAAAAACCAATGCCAGGGCATATACCGTTAAAATTTACCGTCTGGGTTATTATCAAGGCAATGGCGCTAGATTGCAAGGCACAGCTACCGTGACGGCTACCTTACCCCAGACTCAGCCAAGCTGCAGCACTAACTCAAGTACTGGGTTGCTTGACTGTGGTAATTGGGCTACTTCTGCCCAATGGGTTATTCCAAGCAACGCTGTATCGGGGGTTTATATTGCTAAGCTAACCCGAACTGATACACAAGGTTCAAGTCATATTGTGTTTATTGTTCGCGATGATGCAAGTACTTCTAATTTGCTTTTCCAAACTTCTGATGCTACGTGGCAGGCATACAACATTTATGGTGATAACAATAATGGCAGAAGCCTTTACACCGGTACAGGTGGCAAAGCTGTAAAGGTAAGTTATAATAGACCATTCGTTACCCGTAGCGGCGGCGGTGGCGGCGGTGCAGAAGAAGACTGGATATTCAATGCTGAGTACCCCATGATCCGGTGGATTGAGTCAAATGGTTATGATGTAAGTTATACTACAGATGTGGATAGCGACCGCCGGGGAAATCTTATTGCTAATCATAAAGTGTTTATGTCGGTTGGGCATGATGAGTACTGGTCAGGAGCCCAACGGGCTAATGTAACCGCTGCCCGTAACTCCGGAACAAACCTTGCCTTTTTTAGTGGTAATGAGGTATATTGGAAGACGCGTTGGGAAAACAGTATTGATGGCAGTGGTACTTCCCATCGCACTTTGGTCTGCTACAAAGAAGGTACCCAAGGTGAAAATGTTTGCGGGAACAACTGTGATCCTAGTCCAGAATGGACGGGTTTGTGGCGAAGTGGTTGTGAGATTGTAACAGGTAGCCAAATTAATGATGGTTGCCATCCGGAAAATGCTTTAACTGGGCAAATCAGTTGGGCCGAAAATACCGCCGCCCTAACGGTACCAAGTACTTTTAAAACTTTCCGTTTCTGGCGCAATACCAGTGTTGCTTCTTTGGAAAATGGGCAAACGGCTACCTTGACCAATGGCATTATTGGTTACGAGTGGGACTCAGAGCAGGAGGCTTACCGCTCCTCTTATCCAGCAGGCAGAGTGGTGCTTTCACGTACTGTTATAAATAGCCAGGTTCATAATTGTTCTCTCTATCGACACAGCAATGGGGCATTGATATTCGGGGCCGGCACAGTACAATACTCGTGGGGTTTAGACAGCAACCATGATCGGGGTAGTGCAGCGCCTAGTCGGGCCTTGCAGCAGGCAACCGTAAACTTGTTTGCTGATATGGGGGCGCAGCCCGGAAGTTTACAAACTGGTTTAGTAACTGCAACTGCATCAACAGATACTCAGGCTCCGGTCACCACAATTTTATCTCCAGCTGAGGGGGCCAGTTTACCAGCTGGTACAGCCGTAACAATCAGTGGCACGGCGACAGATGCAAATGTAGTAGCGGGAGTGGAAGTATCCACAGATGGCGGCACAACCTGGCGCTTAGCAAACGGGACTACTAACTGGACATTCTCTTGGACGCCTACCCTTCAAGGGCCAACTACAATTAAAAGCCGTGCTTTTGATGATTTAGGAAATATGAGTTCGCCCATTACTAGGAATGTAACTATTATCGGTGGAAGTACTAGTTGCCCATGCACGGTATTCCAGGCGAGTGAGGTACCAACGGGCAGCTTGCAGGTAGACAATCCCGTGACCTTAGGTATGAAGTTTCGTTCTTCGAGCAGTGGTTCAATTACGGGGGTGCGCTTTTATAAACAGAGTGGCAATAATGGTACTCATCGCGGGTTGCTCTACAGCAGCACTGGCACGCTGCTAGCAGAAGCCCCGTTCACAAGTGAGACCGCTACAGGCTGGCAGCAGGTGCCCTTTCCTGCAGCCGTTGCTATTACGGCCAATACCACCTACATTGTGGCTTTCCATAGCAGTGGGGGAACTTATTCGGAGACCAATGACTATTTTACCACGGCTAAGACCAACGGACCGCTCACCGGCTTAGCCAATGGAACGGATGGTCCCAATGGAGTATACGGGTACGGCAGTTCCCCGGCTTTCCCCGGCTCCACTTATCAGGCAACGAATTACTGGGTCGACGTGGTATTTAACAATGGTGCTCCACCTTCTAATCCAGCCCCAACAGTGGCGATTACCTCACCGGCAAATGGGGCTACGTTTACGGCGCCCGCTTCCATTACCATCAATGCCAATGCGGCGGATACGAGTCCGGGCACAGTAAGCAAGGTAGATTTCTATAATGGTACCACCCTGTTGGGCACGGATGTCAGTAGCCCTTATAGCTTTGCTTGGAGCAATGTCGCGGCCGGCACTTACTCGCTCACGGCCCGGGCAACGGATAATGGCGGGACTACCACCACTTCAGCGGCCGTGAGTATAACGGTTAATGGAAGTAACCCGCCCTCAACGTGCCCCTGCACGGTATTCCGGCCTACGGATGTGCCGGGTGGTACTATCCAGAATGATGGGCAGAGCGTGCAGTTGGGCATGAAGTTTCGTTCCTCGGTCAATGGAAATGTAACCGCTGTGCGCTTTTACAAGCAGACAGGCAATACCGGTACCCACATTGGGCAACTCTACAGCAGCACCGGCACACTGCTAGCGCAGGCTACGTTTATTAATGAGACAGCCTCAGGTTGGCAGGAGGTAAATTTCAGCTCACCAGTATCTATTACCGCTAATACCACCTATGTCATTACTTACCACAGTAGTGAGGGCCATTATTCTGTCAATGATTTTGGCTTTACTAGTTCCATTGTCAACGGGCCACTTACTGGCTTACAAAATGGGTTTGATGGCCGCAATGGAGTTTACCTGTATACAGCCACACCAGCCTACCCTACCGAGAACTACGAGGCCAGTAACTATTATGTGGACGCGGTATTTAACACTGTGAGTTCGGCGGCTAGTACCGCCTCCCGCCTAAACATTGCTACCCCAGAAGTAGGAGCACAAGTAAAGTTAACGCAAGCAGAAGGAATGATGGTTTATCCTAACCCGGTTACTCATAAGGCGAAGGTGCAGTTTGTGCTGGTGGAAGGTGGAGCTTACACCCTAGACCTCTACGATGCGCAAGGCAGGCTGGTCAAGGTGCTTAGGCAGGGAAAGGTCAACGCGGGAGAACTGAATATAATAGAAGTAGACGGAGCTAAACTGGCTAAAGGATTGTACCTGGTGCGGCTGCAGACTAACACTGGTGCTCAAACAGCTAAGCTTTTACTAGATCGGTAAATGTAATTAGTAAGACTCAAATTGTTATTATGTCTTCTACTCTGCAATTAATGGGTAACGGGATCTACCAGTATTAAATTATAAAATAGATAACCTATAAAGCAACGTGTTAAGAAGAAATTCTAGGTTTTAAATCAGGTTAATTAATGTAATATCCCACTTAACCACATTGAACACTATTAGAATATAGTAAAACCTAGATTATGCATCAGCTTCTAAAGAGGATTATCCTTTTTCCAGCAGCAATTGCATTACTCAGGTAAAGCAAACTTAAGAAATAGAATTAAGTTTCTCGGGCTTCTTATGTTTAGTGACTGCTAAAGTTAGCTGAGGGTGTCTAGCTAAAGATGTTTTTAAGGTAAAGTTGGCTCTGCCAACTTTACCTTAAAAACATCTTTTTTGAATTAGTAAATTCCAGGTTAGGCCAACAAATGTAGCAAAACATTCCGCTACAATAATAACTAGTTCCAAAGCTTTTTATACCATTATCAGATATTTTACCTTTCCGAAGTGAAAAACCTACGTGCTTAGAAGTTTTGCGTGAGCAATGGACTCCCTTGTGCAGGCATTCCTCTATCGGAAGTCGAAGCTAAAGAATGGGTATATAGCTAAGTGTAGACTTTTTAGAACCTTTGTAAGTTGATTATGATTTAAATGTTTACTGTGAGGTTGCTCTATGGATGGGTGGGAATTGGCAGAATACCGAGATGAAGGTTGTGAATGGGGTTCTCTCTTTTATTTGACGCTTGGCTCTTTTTACATAACTAGTTTTTGCCATGTTTTCCGTTCTTAACTCAGAAAAGTGTATTTTCCAGGAAATACACTGCAGAATGATCCTACTATTCGATTCTATCCAGCCTGCATAAAAAACATTAGAATAGGATTCTAAGTAAGTAGACAAAAATAAACGAACAATGGTATAGAACAGGATGCGAGTAATAAAATTGACGGAAGAAGAACAAGCCCTGCTCAAGAGACACTACCAGACGAGTAAAGATGGTACGGTTCGCAAACGGAGTCAATGTTTGTTGTTGTCCCACCAAGGGATGCGTATCCAAGCCTTGTCCGAGACCTTTGGCGTGCAACGGGCGACGATTAGTCGCTGGTTTAACAGCTGGGAAACCACCAAGGCATTAGCCATCAGCTGCGGACGAGGACGCAAAAAGAAACTGTCTGGGTTAGATGGAAAGCTGTTAAAAGAGTATGTCACTCAAAGCAGCCGGTCTTTAGACACAGGGATAGCCCAGTTGGCGCAGACCCACGGGGTGCAGATAAGCAAGAAAACGTTGCAACGCTTTTTAAAAACAAGAGCAGTATAGTTTTAGAAGAATCCGCCAAAGTTTAAAGTCGAGGCGCAACCAGCAAGCGTTTGACCAGGCCGCCCTTCAGGTACAGGCGTTAGAATCGCTGGCCGGGCAGCAGTGGTTGGATGTGTATTTTTACGATGCAAGTGGTTTCTCGCTGACCTCCTGTTTGCCCTACGCCTGGCAAGAGAAAGGCTAACAGATAAGCCTGTTACCGAGGAAAGGCAAACGGATTAATGTCGCGGGTTTCTATACTAAAACAGGTAAATTTATCTACCAAACCCAAGTAAATAGCTTTAACCACCAAGATTTGATTTTGTTCTTTGACCACTTTTGCACCAGCATCGATAAAAGAACCATTGTGGTGCTGGATAATGCGCCCACTCACCGTGGCAAAGCTTTTCAGGCCAAGAGGAAAGAATGGCAGCAGCAAGATTTATACCTCTACTTTCTGCCCCCGTATTCCCCGGAGTTGAATGCAATTGAATTACTCTGGCGACAGATCAAATACCAATGGCTCTATTTGAAGGCCTTCCTTAACTTCGATTCTTTATCTTTTTATCTGCACCAAGTACTCGATAATATCAATACTAAATATTCGATTATTTTTGACTAACTACTTATGTAATAGTTTGATAATACCAGGAAGTATTTGTTAGCACCAACAACCAATAGCTTTCTGAAACAGCATGGCTAATTCAAGCTAATATTGGCCTAGAGAACCTAAGTTAGAGGAGAGCACACAATAATAAAGAAGCTAACTGGCTCAAGTTTATTACTTGTACTCAGGCCAGCTTGTTACACCAAGTTAGTCACAGAAAATAGCCTGCAAGAACTCAGCGAGAAAGCAAGAGCTTAGTGGTGTAGCTCTTACCAAAAGTATGCAATTGTATCAGATATAGCCCTGTTGCTTGGTTTCCTGTGTGCCATTCGAGTTGATAGTGATAGGATTGGTTCGCTTGAACTTGGCCTTGAAACAAAGTCTTTAATTCTCTTCCCTGTATATCATACAATTTTACTTTTACATATTGTGATTCAGGCAAATTGAAATGGATAGTTAACTTATCTTTAAAAGGATTTGGATACGCTTTCAATAGGGTTAGTTCTGTTTTGGGCACTGGTTCTTTAAATATGATTGTTTCTCTCGCCGCTATCACTGATGTAGTCTCAGGGGCTACTTTCACCAACCAGTAATCACTACTGCCTTGGCTAGCCTGCGTTCTGTCGCCACTTACCCCAGAATAAGAACGGCCACCGAGTAAAAAACCACCATCATTGCTTTGAAACACAGTGCGTAATTCGTCCTTGTCATTGCCTCCGAACCGTTGATCTCCTACTACCTGTCCATTTTCATCCACCTTCACTATCCAATAATCACTTCCACCGTGGCTAGCTTGCGTTTTGTCGCCGCTAATTCCCGAGTATGAGGAACCAGCCAGTACATACAAACCTTTATCCGTGTAAGTACTAGCTTGTAACTTTTCGTCTTTACTTCCCCCAAATCGCTTGTCCCACACTTTGTTGCCGTTATGATCTAGTTTAAGCAACCAATAGTCTTGGCCACCTTGGCTATATTGGCTTTTGTCCCCATTAGCACCTGATGCACTCGTACCCGCCATGAAGTAGCTATCACCACTACGACCAACTGAGTAAGCCTTCTCTTCTCCACTTCCTCCAAAGGTTTTATCCCAAACCTTATTGCCGTCCTTATCAATACGTACTATCCAGTAATCACTTCCACCTCTGCTAGTCTGGCTTTTATCCCCGCTGATTCCAGATAAAGAATTGCCTGCCAATAAAAAGCCCCCTTCCGGAGTCTGCGTAAAGCTGCCTAGTATTTCCTCTGATGAACCTCCGTAACGCTTATCCCAGATTTTGGCACCGGTGCTGCTGATTTTTATTAACCAGTAATCATTACCCCCTTGGCTACCTTGACTTTTTTCACCATCGGCCGGCGAGTTGCTGTAACCGCCTAACACGTATTCTCCAGTGCTAAGTTGCACGACTTTCTCCAGTTCATCCGAACCACTACCTCCAAAGGCTTTATCCCATTGTAGATTACCGTTACCATCTACTTTTACTAACCAGTAATCCCGCAAGCCGCGGCTTTTTTCCGTCTTGTCTCCGTCTTTACCTGACAAAGAACTACCGGCTAATAAATATCCTCCATCTTTAGTTTGAATAACTCGGTTGAGGTAATCATCAGCACTACCGCCAAACCGTTTATCCCAGAGCTTTTTACCATTTTTATCACTTTTTACAATCCAAAAGTCGTTTTTGCCTTGTCTGCTTTGAGTCTTATCACCACTTATGTCTGAATTAGAGTAACCACCGAATAAGTAGCCTCCGTCTGAAGTTTTAATAGCTGTGGTAAAGTTGTCGCTACCTGAGCCACCAAAACGCATATCCCATTGGGTAGTAGTAGATTGTTCTTCTCTTATCTTCACCAACCAGTAGTCTGAGAAACCTCTAGAATCCTCGGATTTATCGCCGCTGATTCCAGAACTGGAAGTTCCCCCTAAAATATAGCTACCATCACTCGTTTGCTGAATAGAAGACATAGCATCGTTGGCAGGCCCGCCAAGGGTCTTGTCCCACTCTTTATGCCCGGTAGCATCTAACTTCACCGTCCAGTAATCACCAGGACACTCGAAGAAAAAACAATCTCCTTTATTATCTTCAGTTTTATCCCCGCCTTTATTAGAAACAGAGTAACCACCTAAGATATAACCCTCATTAATGGTTTGTTGAAGAGATGTAAGCTCATCGTAATTATTTCCTCCTAAGGTTTTGTCCCATTGCTTTTTGCCAGCTGCATCCACTTTTATTATCCAGAAATCCATCAATCCTCTTGAAACTTCTGATTTGTCTCCACTAATGGAGGAAACGGAAGCTCCACCCAGGATATAGCCACCATCTCTGGTCTGCTGAAGAGAGTTAAGTAAATCACTACTGTTCCCCCCTAAAGTTTTATCCCACTGTTTTTCGCCAGTAGCATTCAGTTTTACCAACCAGAAGTCCAGGTAACCTTTTGATTCTTCTGTTTTACTTCCACTAATAGGTGAACTGGAATGTCCGCCCAAAATAAAACCATTATCCGTAGTTTGTTGAAGAGAAGAAAGTTCCTCCCAGTCACTTCCCCCAAAAGTTTTATCCCATTGCTTTTTACCGGTTGCATCCACTTTTATAATCCAGTAATCATTACTTCCTTTGGAAGCTTCTGTCTTATCTCCACTAATATCAGAGAGGGAATTTCCACCTAGGATATAGCCCCCATCACTGGTCTGCTGCAAAGAAGTAAGAAAATCGCTGCTAATTCCCCCAAAAGTTTTATCCCATTGCTTTTTACCGGTTGCATCCACTTTTATAATCCAGTAATCATTACTTCCTTTGGAAGCTTCTGTCTTATCTCCACTAATATCAGAGAGGGAATTTCCACCTAGGATATAGCCCCCATCACTGGTCTGCTGCAAAGAAGTAAGAAAATCGCTGCTAATTCCCCCAAAAGTTTTATCCCATTGCTTTTTACCAGTTGCATCCACTTTTATAATCCAGTAATCTCCTACTCCCCTTGGAGCTTCAGTTTTATCTCCACTGATTTCAGAATAGGAATTTCCACCTAGAATATAGCCACCATCAATGGTCCTCTGCAAAGAGGTAAGTTCATCCAGGTCACTGCCACCTAATGTTTTGTCCCATTCTTTAATTTGTCCAGAGGTTATAGAAGGATAATATATTAAAAACAAAAAAATAAATATTACTCGCAATCGCCAGTACTTAAGTAAGACAATAAAAGTATCCAAACTTAATTGTGATAATAGTGTTTTCATAAAAATCAAATTTCTTTATTAGAAGTATATCAAGAATTACAACTAATGAACTATAATGAAGACAAGTTCTGGAAAAAGATAAATCGAAATGAAGCCGATTATTGTAAGTTGCAAAGAGAAAACAATTAGCTTGGTTTAATTAGTAATAGCTATCTGTCAAATATTAATAGGCCCCTCCGAATTAGTTTAAAAGAAGCAATTAGAAGAACTCAAAAGAGAAAGTAATAAAATCAGCGTTTGCTTCTTTATGGAATATTTATCTTAAAAGTAAATGGTTACTAACCTAAACCTGAATACAGCTATTATATATGATTTTAATTATGAACTTGTTTAGAGTTTTGGTTTATTAGGGATTTTACGAATAAATAAGACGGAGAAAGCAATTAAAATAAGCACGAACCAGTGTAGTGCTTTGGTTTCGAATCGAATGAGCAAAGCTTTGAAGCTGTCCATCCAGGCGTTAGCTCTTTCAATGGCATTTCTCTGCTTAAAGAGTTGTTCATCAAAATAAATATATTCATCCGTGATTTGGCCATTCCTGGGATTAGTGGCAATATTAGCTTCTATTTTCATTTCTGAACATATACTTCTAAAAGCTTGGGAATCAAATCCGGCATCGGCATTTAAGAATAAACCTTTAGTTTCAATACCTGCTTCTTTCAATAAATTACATAATTCTTTAAATACTACTTCAATCTCATACAAGTCATGGTGGGCTCCTGATACTGGTAAACTACAAGCCAGCATCTGCCCTTTGTTATCAGCTAAAAACAGGCTATTGCAACTATTGGCCGCTTTCCTGTTTTGATAACCAATGCATTCCCCTCCCTGCTTACAGATAGTCTGACTACCATCTAACTGAACACCTGATAAATCTAGTAAGCAACGCTGGCTTTTTAGTAGGCCAAGCCATACATTCTTAAAACTCCCATCATTTACCCACTTTCGAAAATGATGATACACGCCTTGCCAGCTAATGGTTGGGCCAGTAAATATTTCTTTTAGGGGTAACTCTCGCCATTGACAGCCTGTTTTCAACCGATATAAAATACCTGAAATAATGGCTGCTGGTGCTACTTGTAATTTACTGCCTCTCTTTCCTTGGCTCAAATATGGAACTATCCACCGATTTATTTTATCTTCGCTTAATACTGCCATTGAAATAGGAACTTGTGTAAAGTGTCTTTGCAAACTCTTTTACACTCCTATTTCTTTGGTAGTTTTAAAACTCTAAACAACTTCTTTATAATATTAGCTATATTCTTTATTGTTATAAAAACTGTATCTGTAATAACCAAAAGTAAAACGAGAAAGGTTAAATATTGTACGCAGATTATACAACTAATCTATTCAGTTACACCATCCAGTTAAGTAAAGAGACAAATTAAATGATAGATAATAAGTTGGATAATAGCTCCCCTCCTAAGTTTAGGAGGGGTAGGTGTGGTTGTTTTTCCACTAAAACTACGCGTGAGAATGTATATTTATTTTTGTCCAGGTACTTAACTAACATAAAATTACATTATTTATTTTTAATGCTTTAATATAGAAAGATTAATTACAATACAAAAGTACATATTTAAGCTTTTTTAAATATGTACTTTGTAAGCTTCCCCAAAAATAGAACTGTTCAGGAAGAGGAAAAAACTTAACTTAGAACAGTACTTATGAAAAGAAAGATCTTTAGTCCCCAACAAATTGCTAAAATTCTCAAGGAATTTGAGGATGGTAAAAGTGCGGCCGAGATTAGCCGAGAGCATGGAGTGAGTCAAGCGGCTTTTTACAAATGGCGGCAACGTTACAACGGTATGGATGCGACCGAGCTGAAGCGGCTCAAGGATTTAGAAGAAGAGAACCGGCGGTTGAAAGCCATGTATGCGGAACTAGCCTTAGACTTAAAATTAGCGAAGGAGATCATCGAAAAAAAGCTTTGAAGCCCTGCCAAAAGCGACAGCTGGTGGAAGAGGTTTACCAGCAACCACAAGCCGGCATCAGCAGGGCGTGCCGGGTATTGAGCTTAAGCAAGTCGGTTTACTATTATCAAGCTGTTAAAGAGGACCAACCGGTGGAAGAAGCTTTACGGCAGAAAGCCGAGCAGCATCCCCGAGAAGGTTTTTGGAAGGTCTATGTACGGTTACGTAAAGAAGGCCATCTTTGGAATCATAAACGGGTTTATCGCATCTACACCGCTTTGGGTTTAAACCTGCGTCGTAAAGCGAAAAAGCGTCTACCCGCCCGCATCCAACAGCCCCTGCAAGTACCGCAGACATTGAACTATACTTGGTCGATTGATTTTATGAGTGATGCTTTGCTGAACGGGCGAAAGTTCCGCTCTTTCCATGTGCTAGATGATTATAACCGGGAAATCTTGCATATTGAAGTGGACTTTTCTTTGAAAAGCAACCGGGTAGTTTGGGTACTGAATCACCTATTAAAGCGAAGAGAAAAACCAAAACAGATCCGAATGGATAACGGACCAGAGTTTGTGGCTAGCTTAATGAAGGAATGGAGTCAGGTCCAAGGGATAGAATTTAAATATATTCAACCCGGCAAGCCAACGCAAAACGCCTTTGTAGAACGGTTTAACGGTACCTTCCGCCGAAATGTACTTAATGCTTACTTATTTGAAAACCTGGAGGAAGTAAGAGAAATTACGGCGACTTGGCTCGAGGATTACAACCATAAAAGACCACATGATGCTTTGAATGGAATGGCTCCCGTTGAATATGCTAGAAAAAAGCAGCTTAGTAAAGTAGTATCACCTTAATTAGAATTTATAATTGTAACCAGTTCTAAAAACGGGAAGCTTACAGCTGCGCGTGAGAATGAATATTTATTTTTGTCCAGGTACTTATGTATGTATCTTCAGCTTGGTTCTAATTTAAGTTTTATTCCTCTTTTATTTACTATTTTCTGGTATAAAGCTCTTTTAAAAGGTGCTTACTGGCTGTTGTAAGCGGGGGAGTTGGGTTTTGTTCTTAGCTAGCTAACTTGATGCAATTGCCTTAATCGCCTTTTCCTAAATCTGACCTTTACCTTCTATCTAGTCAGCATCAATCTTTCCGGTAATTCTGCTTATCTTTTACGCGAAAACAGCTACCAGTATATGCGTCGACTCTCCCGGAACCTTACCTTTCAGGTTTTACTAGCTATTTTTTTAGGAATCCTTACCGGTATTTTATTCCCGGAAACCGCTGCTCAACTCCGCCCTATCAGCGAGGTATTTATTAACCTGATTAAAATGGTAATTGCACCCATTATCTTTTTAACCATTGTATTGGGCATTGGCAACATGGGTAATCTTAAAAAAGTGGGTCGGGTAGGGGGCAAAGCATTATTGTACTTTGAAGTAGTAACTACGTTTGCTTTAATAATTGGGGTAGTAGCCTCTAATGCTTTAAAACCCGGTGCGGGCATTAACATATCGGCGCTGGCGAAAGGCGATATCAGTACGTATACCAAGCAAGCTGCCGAAATTAACTGGGTAGAGTATTTTACGCATATTGTACCTTCTACGGTAATAGGTGCTTTTGCCCAGGGCGATATCTTACAGGTGCTTTTTTTCTCAGTATTATTTGGGGTGGCACTTACCCGGGTAGGCGAAGCCGCTCCCACTATTATTTCTGTTTTCGAAAAATTATCCGCGGTTTTCTTCCGGATTCTGGCCATGATTATGAAACTGGCCCCGCTGGGTGCCTTTGGCGGGATGGCCTTTACCATAGGCAAATACGGAATTAGTACTTTACTGCCTTTGGGCAAACTTATGCTCACGGTTTACCTAACCATGTTTTTGTTCATTTTCGTGGTGCTCAACTTAATTATGGCGTACTACAAAGTAAGTTTGTGGCAGTATTTAAAATTCATAAAAGAAGAACTTCTGCTGGTATTGGGTACCTCGTCGTCGGAGTCGGCGTTACCGCAATTAATGCGCAAACTGGAGCGGTTAGGCTGTTCCCGGTCGGTGGTGGGTTTAGTGGTACCTACCGGTTATTCTTTTAACCTCGATGGCACGAGTATTTACCTGAGCATTGCTGTTATTTTTCTGGCTCAGGTGTTTAGTATTAATTTAACGTTGGCGCAGGAAGCTACCGTTATTGCCATTCTTATGCTTACTTCTAAAGGAGCAGCGGGTATTACCGGCAGCGGTTTTATTGTGCTGGCCTCTACCATTACCGCTACTAAAATCATTCCCGTGGAAGGACTGGCTTTATTGCTCGGCGTCGACCGCTTTATGTCCGAAGCCCGGGCCATTACCAATATCATCGGCAACGGCGTAGCCACTATTGTTATTGCTAAAAGCGAAAACGAGTTCGACCCAATAAAGCAGCGGCTAGCTTTCTCGGGTGTGGTTTCGGAGGAAGAAGTACTGGCTTAGCGAGAATAGTGTGGAGGAAGTTTTAGGAAATATGCACGGGCAGATATACTCGCAGAATCTTGTTTGCTTTTAAAAATTTACTAAATAGCTGTTAAATAGGAAGATTAATTTATTCTCTATTCCTACTAACAAAAATGAACTCATATTTGTAAATATTCTAATAAAATTTTTTATATTTTAAGGTAACAATTTGCCTATCTGCCAGATGTATAGATAAATCCGCGGAATGGAAATATTCATTTCAGCTACTTAACACTACCTCATGATGGAAAAAGCTTTTATTCAACAGAAGAATAGAATAAATTTCGTACTGTTTTCTCTTCTAAGCCTCCCTTCTCAGAGAATGCAATTACATCTAAGAAGTAAGCATCCCCGCTCAATCCCCGAGTTCCTATTAGTTAAAAAAGGCATTTTACCCTGAACCTTATTCCTTTTCCTGGAGATTTTTAATGTAAGTAAGCACTGTTGGTTTTCTTGCATTCCAGTTTACTAGCATCTTAGCTAAAGTTGAGCATAAAAGATGCGAGAAATTACATCAGCCTTCTGTTGGAATAGGCTTATTTCTTCCTTTTAGTTTAAAGCTCTTCCACTGGCTGGCAAAATAAAATTGCACCAGCTAACTTTTCCTCTGCTCCTTTTGGGCTATCCATTTATCTAACTCAAACTTTTACTTAAAACACTTTTCGCAAAGCGTATGAAAAAGCTTTTACCTTCTCTTCTCCACCATATTCAATGGTATCAACTCTATTTCTTTAAAATCAAGGGAAATCTGCCTGGCAGTAACTTGTTGCTGAAAATCACTTTTGTTTCACTTTTTGTCGTCAATTTTGAGTTTATAGCGTCCGCGCAGCTCATAAAGCAGTGGGACAAGACTTATGGGGGTATAAGAAGTGTAGTAACGGATGAAGAGGGAGTGGGAATTTGTGATACGGGTATTTCTTCCCTGCGCACGATAATACGAACCCCGGATGGGGGCTATTTATTAGGCGGATCTTCCGATTCCCAACAAGGAGGAGATAAAACCCAGGATAGCGAAGGGGATTGTAATCCAATCGAGAATGAGGGTGATCTGGACTATTGGGTAGTGAAGGTAGATAGTAAAGGTAATAAAACTTGGGATAAAACTTTTGCGGGCGGCACTAAGTTTGACCAACTTCAGGAAGTGGTAGCTACTCCCGATGGAGGCTATTTACTAGGAGGCTCCCTTGATCTGTATGCTTTTTGGGTAGTAAAGATAGATGGAAAAGGTAATAAAATTTGGGACAAAACTTATGATGGGGGTTGGAAGTTGACTTCTTTAGTAGTTACGTCAGATGGAAATTATTTAGTAGGAGGGTATTCTCAAACCGATAAAGAAGGAGACAAAAGTGAACCTAACAAAGGAGGAAATGATTATTGGTTGCTAAAAATTGATCCGAATGGGAAGAAAATCTGGGATAAAACCTTAGGAGGAACTTCAGATGATTATCTTAAAAGTATCCTTGTTACCTCTGATGGAGGCTATTTAGTCGGAGGCTCTTCTACATCCGGTAATAGTGGTGATAAAACGGAAGGAACCAGGGATTCCCCTGAAAGTGATTATCCCTCTGACTTTTGGGTGGTAAAAATCGATGGCAATGGTAAAAAGCTTTGGGACAAGACTTTTGGGGGTGGGGAACATGATGATCTTTCAGATATAATTGCTACGGCTGATGGTGGGTATTTATTAGGTGGTACATCTGCTTCTGGCAGGGAAGGAGATAAGAGTGATTTCCCGAAGGGCATTACTGATTATTGGGTTATAAAGATCAATGCAAACGGAAACAAAATTTGGGATAAAACTTTGGGGGGGAAAGACCGGGAGATTCTTAATGATTTGGAGGCTACTCCGGATGGAGGCTACCTTCTAGGAGGTTCTTCCAGTTCGGGTAAAGGCTATGATAAGAGTGAAGATAATAGGCATGAGGTAGGATATGGGGATAATGATTATTGGTTTATCAAGATTGACCAGAATGGAAGTAAGCTTTGGGATAAAAGCTATGGAGGGAACGACTCGGATGAACTGGTGGCAATACGCTCTACTTCGGATGGCGGTTATGTGCTAGCAGGTACTTCCAGTTCCTATTCAGGAGGAGATAAGAGTGATTTCCCGAAGGGCATTACTGATTATTGGGTGATTAAAATAAAAGAATCCAATCCTGCTACCTGGAACCTGCGCCACGGCGGTACGGGGAACGACGGCATTACGGCTATGGTTAAAACAGCCGATGGCGGATACTTGCTGGGTGGAACTTCCGATTCAGGTACATCGGGCGATAAAAGCCAAGCCAGTAAAGGAAATCAGGATTACTGGATCGTAAAAACCGATAAACAAGGTAAGAAGTTGTGGGATAAAACTATTGGGGGGAGCGGTATGGATAATCTGACCGCTATAATCGTTACTGCCGATGGAGGCTATTTGCTGGGGGGGTATTCCGACTCTGGTATTAGTGGGGATAAAAGTCAGCCTAGCCGGGGAGGAGTCGATTATTGGCTGGTGAAAGTGGATGGCACGGGTAAAAAGCTTTGGGATAAGGTTTACGGTGGTAATAATAGCGATAACTTAACAACACTGTTGTCTACTATGGACGGGGGTTATTTGCTGGGTGGCTCATCAGCTTCGGGTAGGAGTGGCGAGAAAAGTGAGGCAGGAAAAGGCAATACTGACTTTTGGATTTTAAAAATAGATGCTTTAGGTAAGAAAGTATGGGATAAAACCTATGGGAGTAATAAAAATGATAATCTCGCTGCTCTGATTAATACTTCGAATGGTGGTTATCTGTTGGGTGGCTCCTCTGCTTCGGGTATTTCCGGCGACAAGAGTCAAGGTTTGCGCGGAATGCAAGATTATTGGGTAATCCGCTTAAATGAGAATGGTTCTAAACTGTGGGACAAAACCTATGGCGGAGTTAAGGACTTGTACTCACAAACATGGTGCGACCCTGGAATGGGTAACGATTGCCAAGTGGAATTTGGTAGTTCCATTCTTTCCGGGTTAGTACCTACCACAGATGGAGGTTTTTTGCTTGCCGGATCATCTAACGCCGATAAAGGCGGGGAAAAAAGTGAGGAAAATTTATTGTGGAATGATTATGAAGAAACGGCTCGATTAAGAGACTATTGGGTAGTAAAGATTGACGGGCAAGGAAATAAGAAGTGGGATAAAATTTATGGAGGAATCCATCAGTTTGAGTACAATGATTATGGGACTTACTACTATACCGGTGATTCGGAGCTTAAATCAATAATTCCAACGTCAAATAACGAATTTATACTGGCAGGTACGTCTGATTCAGACATAGGTAAGGACAAAAGTGAAAATAGCAGACGCGACATCGAAACCGAAAAAATTGATCAGCGATTGTATGACTATTGGGTAGTGAAGATTGACGGGAGTGGCCAGAAGAAGTGGGATAAAACAATTGGAGGATTAAACAATGACTTTTTAGCGGCTATTCTGCCTGTTTCAGAGAATGAGTATTTGCTAGGGGGCACGTCGGTATCGGGAATAGGGGGGGATAAGAGTGAGTCTAGTCGGGGAAATCAGGATTACTGGCTGGTAAAAGTAAAAGATTTAACGGCACCTGTTTCCGATGCTTGGAACCTGCGCTACGGCGGCACCGGCAACGAAGGCTTTACGGCTATTATAAAAACTTCTGATGGCGGGTACTTATCCGGCGGTTACACGAACTCGGGCGTGAGTGGTGATAAAACGCAAAGCAGCCAGGGCAAGAACGACTTCTGGATAGTCAAAAGTGATGCGGCCGGTAAAAAGCTCTGGGATAAACGCTACGGTGGCTCTCAGGAGGAATACCTCAACCGTATTATTCAAACTTCGGATGGTGGTTACTTGCTGGCCGGTTCTTCCCTTTCTGAAATCAGTGGCGATAAAACCCAGGCGAGTAGGGGCGGGCGGGATTACTGGATTGTCAAAATCAGTAATACCGGGGTAAAGCAATGGGACAAACGCTTTGGCGGCAGCGGCTACGACGAACTCAAAAAAGTAATTCAGCTCTCGACCGGCGAATATATTTTAGCCGGCTACAGCAACTCCCCGGCTGGCGGGAACAAAAGCCAGGCGAGCCGGGGAGGGTACGATTACTGGATTATCAAAATTAGCAGCACCGGTACGCAGGTATGGGACAAGCGCTATGGGGGCAGTTCCGATGAAATATTAAGCGGCATTGTGTTAACGCCTGACAACGGCTTTTTACTGGGGGGCCATTCCTGGTCGGGAAAGAACGGCGACAAAAGCCAGGTAAGCCGAGGAGGGAGCGATTTCTGGGTGATTAGTCTGGATAAGAACGGCAACAAACTCTGGGATAAAACCTACGGGGGCAGCGGCGAAGACGAAGCCTATTCTTTAGGTCGGAGCGGCAAAGACTACTTTATCTCGGGCCAAAGTGATTCACCGGCGGGTGGGGATAAAACCCGCGGAAGCCAGGGAGGTAAAGATTTCTGGTTTATTAAGTTTAATAGCACCGGAGCGAAAATCTGGGACAAACGTTTTGGCGGAACCTTAGATGAAGAACTACGGGCCAGTGTACAGACCAGCGATGGAGGATATCTGTTAGCAGGTAAGTCTTTCTCCAACAAAAGCGGAAATAAATCGCAAAATAGTCAGGGAAGTAGTGATTACTGGATTGTAAAAACCGATAAAGATGGCATGTACCAGTGGGACAAACGCTACGGCGGCAGCGGGGCAGAAGAACTGCGGGCTGTGATCCAGACCAGCGATGGGGGTTTACTCTTAGCCGGGAAGTCCGACTCGGGGGTAAGTGGCGACAGAACCCAGCCCAGCCAAGGCGGTACCGACTTCTGGTTAGTAAAAGTAGCGCCCGAAACTTCTCCTATGGTAGCAGCCAGAGAAGCTACGGAAATTTCTGTTCCGGAAAAAGAAGTGCCGCTAAACTTACTGCGGGCTTATCCCAACCCGTTTAAAGAGCAGGTAACCATTAGCTTTACTTTACCCGATACGCAAAGGACTATCTTAAAAGTTTATGATAGCCAGGGCCGCGAAATTAGCACTTTGTTTAACGAAGAAGCGCAAGCCCAGCACACGTATGAAATAAGCTGGCCAGCTAATAAACAGGCTACGGGCATGTACCTGTTACAATTACAAACGCCTACGCTTCGGCAGCAACAAAAATTACTTTTAACTAAGTAATGGCACCTAAATCCTAAAAGTTAAAGCCGGTTAGAGAATCTTCTAACCGGCTTTAACTTTTAAGTAAAATCAAGAAGATTGTTCGCGCTGGTTGTGTGGCAATCAATCTGTTGTTTCTTACACCAATGATGGCGAAAAGCCCCGATTGTTATTTTCCCGGATTAGCTGGTTACTAGTTTAGTAATGTTCCTCTTCTATTTGTTGAATTCCGGGTAAAAAGAACACTATTAAAATCGTCCGGTAACTGCTCAACAGCCCTGGTTCCCGTTTTAGAAATTTTCTCACAAAATATTCACTCAAACCAGGTAACAATTTAACTCTTCAAGGAATGTATAAGTTGAGGAGGTATCTGTTTAAACAGGCACAGGTTTCTATGGCAATTGTTTAAGATTAAAATAAGAAGAAAAAACTTTTGGATAACGGAAACTTTAGTAATTCAGCTAATTCCGGTTAGGTTCTAATTTAGAATAACACTTGCTTACTAAAAATTATTGACCTGATAAGGAGCCCCATATAAATACTTAAAAGTAGAAGCTCTCCTATAATATATCGCCTCTCTAAGAAGGAACAAAGTAATGGCAAAAATATAAATATCTCCATAATCCTGAATCTATGCTAATACTTACCACTTTTAGTAATTCTTCCTGAAATACAGTATTTTATTAAAAAATAACTTTACAAAATTTATGAAAATATTTCTACCTCCTCTAAGCCAAGTAAATCCACTTAAAAATAGGTGACTTTTACTTTTTTATGCATTACTCTAACTCACCCAGTTAAACTCTTTGCCCAGGAAAAAATCCGGGACAAAACTATTGGTGGTAATCAGTTTGATGCTTTATACTCCGTTCAGCAAACAAGTGATGGCGGTTACATGTTAGGCGGAACTTCCCGATCCGGAAAATCGGGGGATAAAATCGAAGCAAATCAGGATACTCCTACTACGTGTTAGCAACTAAAACTGTTCTTGACTAAATAAATGGGAATAATTTAAGGAGAGTACCAACTATAACAAAAGCTCTGTTTGGTACTTTCCTTAAAAAAATAACAAAAGCGTTGTAGCCTATTTTGTATAATTTCTTAGACAAAACCGGTTTTACTTTCCGGATTATTTGTTATTCCATCGGGTTCGATTAATCTGCTAATTAGCTAAAACATAATAAAATACTTTAAAAAATACCCAATTTTAGGTATAGGAACATGGAAGCCAACTATTTACATTTACCAGGTCTCTAATTAATTAGCCATTGCGCTAAAGAACATTCACCAACTAATTCCACTACTTCATTATTTAAATTTTTACTTCCCATGAAAATACATTTATCTCCTGGTAGCCTGGTTTCAGAGAACCGGGTAACCGCTCATTGGTGGCGCGCACTAGGCGCCATTTTACTTCTTAACCTAACTTGTATAGTAGCAACTTATGCCCAGAATAAAATTTGGGATAAGACCATTGGGGGTAAATCGGAAGATCAATTAACCGTTGTCCGGCAAACAAAAGACGGCGGCTATATCTTAGGCGGTTGGTCTAAATCGGGAATTAACGGCAATAAAACTACGGCCAAAAAAGGGGGGAGTGATTACTGGATAGTAAAGCTGAAAGCCGATGGTACCAAAGCCTGGGACAAGACCTTTGGCGGGAACAAAGACGACCTATTAACCTCATTGCAACAAACCAACGATGGTGGTTATATTTTAGGTGGATATTCTTTCTCGGGCAAAAGTGGCGATAAATCAGAAGCTAACCGGGATAATAAGAATAATATTGAATTTCTCACGGGGGACTATTGGATTGTAAAACTAAACGCCAACGGTAATAAATTATGGGACAAAACCATTGGTGGAGATAGCAGAGATGAATTACAATTAATTCGGCAGACCAGCGATGGCGGTTATATTGTGGGTGGCACTTCGCTATCTAATAAATCAGGAGATAAATCTGAAAACACAATTGGAACGAAAGATACAGATACCGGTGATTACTGGGTAGTAAAGCTAAAAGCCGATGGCACCAAAGCATGGGATAATACAATTGGCGGAAGCAGGGGAGATAAGCTTAGTTCGGTGCAGCAAACCAACGATGGCGGTTACCTGGTGGGTGGCTCTTCCGAGTCTGACATTAGCGGCGATAAAACCGAAGATAATAAAGAAGCGGCTAATTTTAACTCCTCCGATTATTGGATAGTAAAGTTAACATCCAATGGCAAGAAAGCTTGGGATAAAACTTTGGGCGGGGAAAACAATGATGAACTACGTTCTCTGCAACAGACGAATGATGGTGGATATATCCTGGGCGGCTCTTCTAATTCCGATAAGAGCGGCGATAAAACCCAAGCCAGAAAAGGAGGAATTAATAGCGGAGGTGATCCTACCCGGGATTACTGGGTGGTAAAGATTAATGGAGCGGGTAGTAAAGTATGGGATAAAACCCTTGGGGGTGGAAACGACGATTATCTACGCGCTATCCAGCAGACCAAGGATGGTGGTTATATTTTAGGCGGTTATTCCGATTCAGATATAAGTGGAGATAAATCTGAAAAATTTAAAAGATCCGAAACATTTTATGATCCGAACGATTTTTGGGTAGTAAAACTAAACGCTACAGGTAGTAAGGTATGGGATAAAACACTTGGTGGGAACGCCGGCGATTATTTATCTTCCTTGCAACAGACCATTGATGGTAACTATATATTAGGTGGTTCTTCCAATTCAAGCAAAAGTAATGATAAAACCCAGGCTAAACTCGGTGAATGTACCTCTACTGTTTGCACTTCCGATTACTGGGTAGTAAAAATCGATAACCGCGGTACTAACCTTAACCAGAATATTACCTTTGCCCCTATTACCTATAAAACTTTCGGCGATGCGTCTTTCACCATTTCTGCCACCGCTAGTTCTGGCTTACCCGTTACTTTTAGCATTGTATCCGGGCCGGCTACCATAAAAGGTAATATTGTTACTTTAACAGGAGTAGGTAAAGTTACGGTAAAAGCCCGTCAGGCCGGCAATGACACCTATAAACCAGCAGAAGCCACCCAAACCTTTTTGGTGATGGAGCCATCGTTGGTACGCAAGGGTTGGGAAAAAACTTTTGGGGGTAAATACGAGGATAGACTTACTGCCATGGTTGCTACCTCCGATGGGGGCTATTTAATGGGCGGCACTTCAAACTCGGGTAAGTCCGGTGACAGAAGCCATGCCGGCCAGGGAAATTCAAAGGACTACTGGATCATAAAAACGGACCATTTAGGAAATAAGCTTTGGGATAGAAGTTATGGCGGCAGCTACCAGGATAAATTGGCAGCTATTATTGCAACATCCGATGGCGGTTATTTGCTGGGTGGTACTTCCGAATCAGATATTTCCGGCGATAAAACCCAAGCCAATCGGGGAGATGCCGATTTTTGGGTCGTGAAAATAGATGCCGATGGAAACAAGCAATGGGATAAAACCTTTGGCGGCGCGAACGAAGATATTTTTACGGCTTTAATCGCCACCCCCGATGGTGGTTACCTATTAGGTGGTACTTCCGAATCCGGTATTTCTGGTGATAAAAGTGAAGCCGTTCGGGGTGGAATAGATTATTGGGTAGTTAAATTAGATGAAACCGGAAAAAAACTCTGGGATAAAACGCTTGGTGGAGTAGGCGTAGATAATCTGGCTGCCTTGGCCGTTGGAACCAACGGCGATTATTTGCTGGGTGGTTCTTCGGTTTCGGGCTATAGTGGCGATAAAACCCAGGCAAAGCGGGCCTTAACCGATTACTGGGTAGTTCGTATTAAGCCAACCGGCACCAAAGTATGGGACAAAGCTTATAGCGGTATTAAAGGCACTTACACTGATCCTTGGTGCACTACTAACTGTAATGTAACTACTTATGGCGAATCGGTGCTTTCGGGGCTGATTACCACACCGGACGGCGGATTCTTACTGGGAGGTACTTCTACAACAGAACCAGGAGCCGAAAAAAGTGAAGATAATTTGAGTGATAAGTATGCCAACCTCAGAAAGTATTGGGTAGTAAAAATAAACGACCAGGGAAATAAAGAATGGGATAAAACTTACGCTGGCGGTCTTACAACGTCTACTCTCCAATTTGTTGATAGTACTTACACCATATACGGGGGCAGTGCTAACCTTAGATCTCTTATTTCTACTCCGGATGGCGGTTTCTTATTGGCCGGTGATTCTGATTTTGGAAAAGGTGCTGACAAGAGCGAAGACGTCCGAAAAATGGATTATGAATTAGTGGATTATTGGGCCGTGAAAATTGATGCCCAAGGCGTTAAAAAGTGGGACAAAACTTTGGGTGGCTTTAACTACGATTTCCTGTCGGCCGCTGCTGTTAGTTCATCGGGGAATTATATATTGGGTGGCTCGTCCGAATCGGGTATTGGGGGCGATAAAAGCGAAGCTCCCCGGGATACCACCAATATAAACTTTGAATTTTCGCCAACTGACTACTGGGTAGTAGAAATAAAAGACGAAACCTCCTCCAATAACTCTGCCTGGAATATGCGTTATGGTGGTTCCGGCTACGATGTTTTAACTTCCGTTATCAAGACGGCAGATGGCGGTTACTTATCCGGGGGCTATTCTCCTTCTGGTATTAGCGGGGATAAAACCCAAGCCAGCCGGGGCAAGAACGACTTCTGGATTGTAAAAACCAATGCGAATGGCAAGAAGCTTTGGGATAAACGTTATGGCGGAAGCGGCGATGACTACCTAAACCGGGTGATTCAGACACAAGACGGAGGCTATTTACTGGCGGGTTCTTCCCTCTCAGGCACCAGTGGTGATAAAACGCAGGCTACCCGCGGTGACCGGGATTATTGGATTGTCAAAATCAGCAACACTGGAGCGAAACAATGGGATAAACGTTACGGTGGCACAGGGTACGACGAACTCAAAAAAGTAATTCAACTCTCTACCGGCGAGTATATCTTGGCGGGTTACAGCAACTCTCCGGCCGGTGGTAACAAAAGTCAGGCAAGCCAGGGCGGTTTGGATTACTGGATTGTAAAGGTTAACAGTACCGGTTCGCAGTTATGGGACAAAACTTACGGTGGTACGTTAAATGAAACGTTAACTGGCATCGTGCAGGCATCCAACGGTGGCTTTCTGCTGGGGGGTAGTTCTTTATCGGATAAGGGCGGCAACAAGAGTGAGGTAAGCCGGGGCGGCAGTGATTTCTGGCTGGTGCGGGTAGATAAAAATGGCAACCAAGTATGGGATAAAACCTACGGGGGCAGCGGCCAGGACGAAGCCTATTCTTTAGGTCGGAGTGGCAAAAGCGATTACTTTATTTCAGGTCAGAGCGATTCACCAGTGGGTGCTGATAAAACCCGGGACAGCCAGGGCTTTAAAGATTTCTGGTTCTTGAAAATAAATAGCACCGGCGGTAAGATATGGGACAAGCGTTTTGGTGGTAACTTTGACGACGAAGTCCGGGCCAGTATCCAGACCCAGGATGGCGGATATTTGCTGGCAGGTATGTCGGCTTCCCGTAAGAGCGGCAATAAAACCCAAGATAGCCAGGGAAGCAGCGATTATTGGATCGTGAAAACCGATGCGGATGGCATGTACCAGTGGGACAAACGCTTCGGCGGTAGTACTGTGGAAGAACTACGAGCCGTTATTCAAACGGATGATGGCGGCTACCTGCTGGCAGGTAAATCCCTTTCAGGCGCAAGCGGCGATAGGAAACAGCCTAGTCAGGGCGAATACGATTACTGGCTGGTAAAAGTAGCCCCGGAAACTACTCCTATTATTGCCGCCAGAGAAGCGCAGCCCGTAACGGATCCGGTAAAGGAAACCAGGCTTAACTTGTTGAAGGCTTACCCCAATCCATTCGGTGAAAAAGTAACAATAAGCTTTACTTTACCGCAGACGCAACCAGCCAATGTAAAAGTATACGACAACCAGGGCTGGGAAATTACTACTCTGTTCCAGGGCGAAGCCAAAGCCAATCAGAAGTATGAAGTAAAATGGCAAGCCGGTAATAAACCCGCTGGTTTGTACTTCCTGCAACTGCAAACACCTACTACGCGCCAGCAACAAAAATTACTTTTAAATAAATAATTTGATCTTAATTCCTCAACAAAGCCAGGTAGCAACAATGTTATCTGGCTTTGTTTTTTTTGATAAATCTAGCTCAGGCTTCAATAGCGTGGATATTTACTCAATTAACTTAAAAAGTATTATGCTCTTTTACTAACCAACTTTCAAATAAACTTAAAATTCTATCAATGATTCTAAGCTAAATTTATCCCTTACGGCAGGAAGGAGAACGTTTTCCGTTTATTGCTCCCCATGCCCACGGCTTTGAACCAGACGGATTGTTTCCCGTGGAACGCTTTGTGGCAAATATGGAAGGAGTGGCTTATATAGAACGCTATGCCTTTGAAATAATTCAGCAACTTTCCGGCGAAAAAGTAAAAGCCATATACATGGCGGGCGGGGCCAGTAACAGCGATGCCTGGCTTACCATCCGCAGCAATGTGTTAAATTTGCCTATCTACAATAGGAGGTACGTTACGGGGGCGGTGGGAGCCGCGATAATTGCAGCTTCCAAAACGTATTTTACTTTTATGGGCGAAGCTACCAAAGCTTTAAAGCAAATCGAAAAAGAAGTGCATCTTACCCCTTACCTTAGCGCAAGCTATCAAAAAAGTTACGGTAAATTTCTGCAACTTTTGCAGGAGAAAAAATACATTACTGATTACCATTATGCTTAATATCTATTTACTGCGGCACGGCCAAACTGCCTGGAATGCCGATGGCAACCGTTACTGCGGCCGCACCGATTTGCCCTTAACCAGTAAAGGTTTAGAACAATCGCATCTGGCCGCCGATCAACTTAAAAATATTGATTTTGCTGCGGTTTATTCCTCGCCCTTAGAGCGGGCGCACCGTACGGCTTACATTGCCAGCGGTGGCCAAAACGTAATAACGGATGAACGGTTGATTGAAGCCGATTTCGGACAATGAGAAGGAAAACCAAAAGAAGTTTTTATCCCGGAAAATGAACCGCTCTGGCAAAACTGGTGCGAAGACCCTATCCAAACCAAAGCCGGCGGCACCGGCGAGTCGGCGGGAGAAGTAATTAAGCGGGTAGATGATTTTTATCGAACGTTGCAGCAGAACCGTACCACGGGTAATATTCTGGTAGTAGCCCACAACGGGGTAAACCGTTTTTATTTAGCTTACAAGTTAGGTATGCCGGTAAAAAACTACCGCCAACTGGTAATCGATAATTCGTCTGTTACCATGTTTGAGTTGGATGCGGCCGGTGAACTTTACCTGGTACACTTAAATAGTAAATTATAAGCTCATTTCTTAACCGGAGCCTTAAGTCAGAAAATACCATGAAATCTTTTATGAAAATCTTTTTCGGTAAGCGTTATGCGAGTGGTTTAGTAGGGGCTATGTTGTTTGCCGGTATGTTTCATCAAACCTATGCCCAGCAAAAAGCACCGCTGCAAACTTTAAAAATTAAAAATACCCGGGAACTACATGACTTTTTTAAGTATACTGGTCAGGATGTACCAATTATTAGCGGGCACCGGGGTGGCACTACCAAAGGTTTTCCCGAAAACTGCATTGCCACTTTTGAAAATACCTTACGCCATACCCCGGCTTTTTTCGAAATAGATCCGCGCCTCACCAAGGACAGTGTGGTAGTATTAATGCACGATGCCACCCTGAACCGGACTACCAACGGCACCGGCAAAGTATCGGATTATACTTGGGCAGAGTTAAAGCAATTTAAATTAAAAGACCCCGAAGGCAACGTAACGGCATACGGCATCCCTACTTTAGACGAAGTAATTACCTGGAGTAAAGGCAAAACCATTATTAACCTGGATAAAAAAGACGTACCCCTGGCTACCACGATGAAAATATTAAAAAAACACAACGCCGCCGCTCACGTGATGCTGACCGTGCACACGCCCGAACAAGCTAAATATTACTATGATAATATACCGGGTGTCATGTTCTCGGCTTTCGTGAAAACAAAAAAAGAACTGGAAGGATACGAAAAAGCCGGCGTGCCTTGGTCGAGTATTATGGCCTACGTAGGGCCGGAAAACAAACCCGAAAACAAAGAAATGTATGATTTGTTGCATGCCCGCGGCGTAATGTGCATGATTTCGGCGGCCCCTACCTACGACAAATTAAAAGATCCCGAAGCCCGCAAACAAGCCTACCAGCAAACCTTTACCATGGGAGCCGATGTGCTGGAATCAGATTTACCTATTGAAGCCGCCGCTGCTATTCAGGAGCAGCTACCTAAAGCCAGTAAAAAAGCGAAATACTTTAACCGGAGTACCCCGGCCCAGTAAAAATTTTGTTGTGGTAAAAGATTAAATTTAAGAATATATAAGGTGATAGTTCTATTTTTTTGATTGATTTAGAATTTATAATTCTATTTTACCAACTGAATGAATAATTTAATTAAAATTAATTTTAAATGGTAAATATATCTTTAGGAAAGATGAACGCTAGATTTCAGATTAGCCTGGTTATTTTCGTACTGTTTTCCTTATCCGTTTGCGCGCAGAAAAAATACGTAGCTCCGGCCTTAAGCACGCCCGGTTCCTGGTCCATGATTCTGGTTCCGGACCCGCAGTCTTATGTAAAATTTGAACGAAATCAGCCTATCCTGGAATTAATGACTTCCTGGGTAAAGGAAAATATTGACCCGTTAAATATTAAACTGGTACTATGCACCGGGGATTTAGTGGAACAAAACGAAATAATTAATCCGGATGGTACCAAAGTAAACCAACCCAGTAAATTGCAATGGGAATCGGTGGCCCGCTCTTTTAACAAGCTGGATGGGCACGTACCATTTATTACCGCAGCGGGTAATCACGATTATGGCTACGCTAACATTAGCACCCGAAATACTAATTTTAACAAATACTTCCCGATTGATAAAAACTTTCAAACCCAAAAACTGGTGCGGGAAGTGGCACAAAACGCCGAAAAAATTCCTACTCTGGAAAATGCAGCTTTTGATTTTACTTCTCCCCACGGCAAGAAATTTTTAATTATTACTTTAGAATTTGCTCCCCGGGATACTATTCTGGCTTGGGCAAAGCAAGTGGTAAACCAGGAAAAATATAAGAAGCATAAAGTAATTATATTAACCCATTCTTACCTGAACGCTAAGAATGAGCATACAGTAAAAGAAAATTATGCTATAACCGAAGGTAATTATGGAGCCGCTATCTGGCAAAAGCTGGTGCAGCCTTCTAAAAATATTCAATTGGTACTAGCCGGCCACATTGGCGCTCCGGATGACCCTAGGGCACACGTCGCTTTCCGGACAGATACCAATGCCGGTGGAAAAAAGGTGCAGCAAATGGTTTTTAATGCCCAGGCCATGGGCGGTGGTTGGTATGGCAATGGAGGCGATGGCTGGCTGCGTATTCTGGAATTTTTGCCTGATGGTAAAACAGTAAAAGTAAAAACGTTCTCGCCTTTTTTCGCCATTTCGCCTACTACCCAGCAATTTGCCTGGCGAACGGCCCCTTATGATGAATTTTCTTTTGAATTAGATGGAGCAGAATAGTATATTCTAGGGGATTACTCTTCTTCAGGTATTTTTGGCAATAAATCGGAAGCTACTATTAAATTTGATAATGATTATTGGGTAGTGAATGTAGCGCCTCTTACCCGTTCTACCATTGCAGTCCGAGAAGCAATGGCCAGGCCAAAGGAAGAAATAAAAAGTAAATTTACTCCAGGCTTATCCTAATTCACCAATCCATTCGTAAACCAAACCTTACCGCAAACATAGCTAACTGACGTGAAAGTGTACGATAGTCAGGGCAGAGAAATCACTACTTTGTTTCAGGGCGAAGCGAAAACCCATCAGAAGTATAAAGCAAAACTGCAAGCTCCTAACAAAGCTGCCGGTTTGCACTTCCTTCAACTGCAAACGCCTAGGCAACGCTATCAGCAGGGATTGGTTTTGAATAAATAACTGATCTTAGTTCCTCAACAAAGCCAGAAAGCAACAATGTTATCTGGCTTTGTTTTTTGATAAACCTGTTTCGGAATTTAAATGAGTAGATATCTACCAAATTTCAAATAAACTTAGAATTTTATTACTAATTCTGGGCTAAATACCTATATTTAAGTATAAAGCAAATATTACCACCTGCTTTTAGCTTAGCTATTAAGCTCAAAATGCTATAAAAGTGAGCTTTAATATGTAGTTATTTACTTTTTTGCTATCTGCTATCCCCTTCTTCTTATGAAACCACATTTATCCTTCTCACGTCTAGTCTTATCAAACCAAGTAAACACACTTCGATGGCGCCTTTTAAGTATTCTTCTGCTATTGTTGTACTTAAACTTATCGCCTGTAACCTTCGCCCAAAATATAGTTTGGGATAAAACCTTAGGCGGCGATAGTTATGATGACTTAGTCGCCGTGCAGCAAACCCGAGATAAAGGCTATATTCTGGGAGGAAGTTCTAATTCTGGTATTAACGGGGATAAAAGCCAAGCGAATAAGGGTCCTTGTTACGATGAATACTGCCCTACTGATTACTGGATAGTAAAATTAAAGGCCAATGGCACCAAAGAATGGGATAAAACTTTTGGCGGCGACCAGCCTGACGATTTAGTTACGCTATTGCAGACCAGTGATGGGGGCTACATCCTGGGGGGAAATTCTTATTCAGGAATCAGCGGTGATAAAACAGAAACTAATAAAGGTGGTACCGATTTCTGGATAATAAAGCTAAAAGCCGATAGCACTAAACAATGGGATAAAACAATTGGTGGAAATGAAGATGATAATTTATCATCTATCCAGCAAACCAGTGATGGCGCTTATATTCTGGGAGGCACTTCTAGGTCCGAGAAAAGTGGAGACAAATCTGCCGGTAATTATGGTCCTTGGTTTACCTCTGATTACTGGCTAATTAAGTTAAAGGCCGATGGTACAATAGTATGGGATAAAACTTTTGGTAGCATGGGAGATGATAACCTACGTACGGTTCAACTGACTAAAGATGGGGGCTATATTTTAGGAGGATATTCCAACTCCGGTAAGAGTGGCGATAAAACAGAAGATAATCATGGGAAAAAGGATGACTTTGGTGTTGGTTATTATCCTCCTGATTACTGGGTATTGAAGTTGAAAGCGAATGGCGGTAAAGAATGGGACAAAACGATTGGGGGAGAACGAAACGATCAGCTCGCATCTATCCAACAGACTTTTGATGGCAGCTATATTCTGGGCGGTTCTTCCAACTCCGACATTAGCGGTGACAAAACTCAAGCGAGTAAAGGCGGGAAGGATGCTATAGGGCAACCAACTGCTGATTATTGGCTAGTAAAACTAAAGGCAAACGGTGCTAAAGATTGGGATAAAGCTTTTGGAGGGAACAACCAAGATGAATTAGTTTCTCTGCAATTAACCCTGGATGGAAGCTTGTTATTAGGTGGCCAGTCTTTATCCGGTAAGAGCGGAGATAAAACCGAAGTTAGAAGGGGAGGAGCAGATTTTTGGATATTAAAATTAAAGTCCGATGGTGCCAAAGAATGGGATAAAACTATTGGCGGGAATGAAGGCGAAAATTTATCATCGCTTCAACAAACACGAGATGGGGAATATATGTTAGGAGGAACTTCTTGGTCCGGCAAAAGTGGGGATAAATCCCAAGACAGGAAAGGTTCAACAATCTCTACCGATTATTGGATCGTGAAACTCGCTAATGACGAACTAGGTATGACTCAAAAAATTAAGTTCGCTCCTATTTTATATAAAACAGTAAAAGATGCTCCTTTTACGGTGTCAGCTACTGCTTCTTCGGGCTTACCAGTTACTTTTAAGATTGTATCGGGCCCGGCAAAAATAAAGAACAATCTAATCACCATTACTGGTATGGGAAGGGTTAAGGTAAAAGCTTCTCAGGCAGGTAATGCTTTGTATCAACCCGCAGAAGCTACCCAATCCTTTCTAGTAGAAGCGGCTACCGTTGTCAAAATACAATGGGATAAAACCTTGGGTGGCAACCAAGATGATAATTTACGTTCTGTTTGGCAAACCAATGATGGAGGCTTTATCCTGGGTGGCGATTCAGAGTCGAGCAAAAGTGGAGATAAATCCGAAGCAAATTTAGGAGCCTGGATAGTAAAAGTAAATTCTAATGGTAAAAAGGAATGGGATAAAACTGTTTTAGGAGGTGGTATGACCGTGTTACAACCCACTCGGGAGGGTGGCTATATTCTGGGAGGGAGATCAGACAATGGGGGTAACTATAGTTTAACGGATTACCGGGTGATAAAGCTCAACCCCGATGGTAGTAAAGCTTGGGAAAAAACTTTTGGCGGTAATAAGCGGGATGAATTAACCGCCTTGCAGCCGACCCGTGATGGAGGGTATCTTCTGGGAGGATATTCTTATTCGGATATCAGCGGTGATAAAACGGAGCCTAATAGAGGAGGCAGTAACGAGAATAGTCCGGTTAGTGATTTTTGGGTAGTAAAGTTGGATGCTAATGGTAACAAAGAATGGGATAAAACTTACGGCGGAACTAGTTATGATAATTTAAGTTCCATGCAACAAACTAGCGATGGAGGGTATATCTTAGGAGGAAGTTCTAGCTCTGGTCTAAGTGGCGATAAAACGGAAAATAACAGAGGTTCTATTGGCTATCCAGATTATTGGATAGTTAAAATAAAAGCGGATGGTAGTAAAGAATGGGATAAAACATACGGCGGCAGCGAAAATGATAACTTAAGTTCTCTCCAACAAACCAGCGATGGAGGCTATATTCTGGGAGGTAACTCCGAACCCAGCGAATCAGGGGATATCTCTGAAGCATCAAAAGGATTTGAGGATTATTGGATTGTTAAGCTGAATGCTGCCGGCAAAAAAGAATGGGATAAAATTATTGGGGGAGATAGTTATGATTACTTGACTTCGGTACACCAGACCAGCGACGGAGGATTTACTCTAAGCGGATCTTCGTACTCTGGAATAAGTGGAGATAAATCTCAAGGTTGGCGAGATATAAACATTAACTCCGGCGCAGGAGGTGGCGATTACTGGGTAGTGAAGCTAGATGCTGCTGGCAACAAAGTTTGGGATAAAACTATTGGGGGCGATGAGGCAGAGCGATTAACCTGCGCCCAACTAACGATGGATGGCGGCTACATCCTAGGGGGACTTTCCCTATCTACTCGCAGTGGCGATAAATCGGAAAATAGTAGAGGTGGTACTGATTATTGGATTGTAAAGCTCAAAGAAGAACAGCCTTATAAAACGACTTGGGACCTACGCTATGGCGGTACTGATCAGGATAATCTTACTTCTGTTATTAAAACCAGTGATGGCGGCTACTTATCGGGTGGCTATACCAACTCGAGCAGCAGCGGCGACAAAAGCCAGGCAAGTCAAGGCAAGAACGACTATTGGGTAGTGAAAAGCGATAAGAATGGTAAGAAGTTGTGGGATAAACGTTATGGTGGCTCTGCCGATGATTACCTCAACCGCATTATTCAAACCCAGGACGGCGGTTACCTCTTAGGTGGTTCTTCCCTCTCAGGTAAGAGTGGTGATAAGTCCGAAAGTAATAAAGGCGAACGGGATTATTGGATTGTGAAAGTAGATGCGCAAGGTAAGAAAGAGTGGGACAAAACTTTTGGAGGTAGTGGGCCCGACGAACTAATAAAAGTAGCGCAACTTGCTACGGGCGAGTACGTGCTGGGCGGGCACAGTGGTTCTCCGGTGAGCGGTGATAAAAGCCAAGATAGTCAAGGAAAAAATGATTACTGGATAATTAAGATTGGCCGCAAAGGCGAGAAACTCTGGGATAAACGTTACGGAGGTAATCAGGATGAAGTATTAGGCAGTTTTACCGACACCAAAGACGGAGGCTTTTTGCTAGGCGGTAGTTCCTGGTCAGGCAAAAGCGGCGATAAAGGTCAGGCTAGCAAAGGCAGCAGTGATTACTGGGTAGTTAAAGTAGATAAAGACGGCAATTTACTTTGGGAGAAAACTTTTGGCGGCAGCGATAGGGATGAAGTATATTCCGTAGGCAGAAGTCACGACTCTAACTTATTTATTGCTGGTACGAGTAGCTCAGGTAAAAGCGGCGACAAAACGCAGGAAAGCCGGGGTGGCAAAGATTACTGGTTAATCAAACTGGATGAAAAAGGAATCAAGTTGTGGGACAAGAGCTTTGGCGGCAACCAAGACGATGAATTAAGAGCTAGTACTTTCACCCACGCAGGGCATTATATCTTAGCGGGTACTTCTTACTCCAATATTAGTGGCGACAAAACGCAAGTTAGCCAAGGAACAAGTGATTACTGGGTAGTAGAAGTAGCGCCGAGTGGCGAGAAAATAGCCGATCAACGATTGGGGGGAGGTGAGCAAGAAGAACTTAGAACTGTGTTTCAGACCTATGACGGTGGTTTGCTCTTAGGAGGCCACTCGGCTTCGGGCGTAAGTGGGGATAGAACCCAGCCCAGTCAAGGGAGTACGGATTACTGGCTGGTGAAAGTAGCACCAATAACTAGCCCGATAGTAGCCACAAGAGAAGCTATGATAATAGCCGGGCCAAAGGGAGAAATAAAAGTAAATTTACTCCAAGCTTATCCCAATCCATTTAGAAACCAAGTAAAAGTAAACTTTACCTTACCGCAAACCCAGCAGGCCGATGTGAAAGTATACGATAGTCAAGGCCGGGAAACCACCGCTTTGTTCCAGGGCGAAGCCCAAGCCAATCAGAAATATGAAGTAGAATGGCAATCCGGTACTAAACCCGCTGGCATGTACCTGTTAAAACTACAAACACCTACTCTTCGGCAGCATCAGAAATTGCTTTTAAGCAGGTAATATCTGTTTCGGCTATTTCAAAAATTATCCATAATACTTATTCGGTAAATCTTATTTTTACTTCAGATGTTTTGCGTAAAGATCATCGAAGCAGCATTAGCAGAAAAGAAAGTATTTTCGGATATTATATCAACTTCAATGGCTTTTGTTAATTCATCATTTACTTTTATCAAAGAATAATACTCTTAAAAATAAGTAAAAATACCTAAGTTTTGGTATTGTTCTGCATAATTACATCCGCTACATTGCGACCCATTTAAGCTTTCAAACAAATACTGTTAATAATAAGATATTTGTATTAGAAAGTAAATAAATGCTTATGAATCCTCTGTAACATGTTCCAATATTGCTGAACGGTTTTCGTGTACCATTACATTTTATTATTTTACTTTAAATTATTAGTTTATGAAAATACGCGTACCTTAACTTCCCTCAACCAGGTTCATCTCAATCAGGTAATTACGCATAGTTGACTCCTCAACACTATTCTGTTGTTTTAATTCGTTTTTTCAGTCGTTCATTTATCGCAGCCAACTTTTAAATCATCCGAAAAATAATGGTAGTAAGCTACTGCAGTTTCTTCGGCAATTGATTAGGGGAGAGCTACATTTAAATAAAGTAACTTCTTTTGGTAGCCGCCGTGCCAGGCAGCTTCTAAAGGCAGGCTTATGGAACTGCAAAAAAGAATAAAGTAGGAAACAAAATCTGCCGCAATAGTAGTAGCCATAATTTTCTGTGTTCATTCTTACTTCCTATTTCCACGGGTTATCCGGTTGCGCTCTGGCTTTTTGCGTTCGAAAAAATTAAGAAGTTAGGCTGCCCAGAAACTAGCGCCTACAGAATGGTAAAAAATAATACCGCTGAAATCAATATTTAACTAAAAACAATTTTTAATACCCGCATCTACTGCTAGCATCTAAGCAGGAAAAGGTTCTTAAACAGAGTTTCACCTGGCTCTTTTATTAAAAAGTATACTTATTAAATAATATGAAAAACTTTTATAAATGCTTTTATTTCTTTTTGTGCTGGCTGGGATTAACCGTGCCTCTAAAGGCTCAAACACCAATTAACTTAGGTAAAACCGCCGACTTGCTAGCTGCTTATCGGACAAAAGCTAATGCCAAAACTACAAATGCAATTTCTTTATATAATCAAATTAAGCATTCATTGCCGGGTCATGGCGCATTGACTTTACACGTAAATGTGCGCAAAAAAGAAGGACCCACCGAATTATTTATGGGAAGTATTGCGGCTCAAACAAATGGCTCTTTTTTTCTGAAAGCTGCCGGTAATAACCTGTCTGGTAACATTATTTTACCGGACCAGAAAAAAGCGTACCAATATTTATCAACCAGTAACGGCCAGGCCTACTTACAAGAAGTAGATATAGATAAAGTAATTTGTGTAGGTCTGGAACCGCAACTTGAACCTAAAGGAATATTAAACAACCAGGCGGCCGCTCCGGCTACAAAAGTTGTACCTATGCTGGAAAGTTTGCCTGGGGCTAGTGCAGTAGTATTACTTGATTTTGATGGACAAACCGTGAGCGGAACTCCTTGGAATGGGGGCAATCCCATTAATGCAGCACCCTCTACTTTAACTACCCAAGAAATAATAGAGGCATGGGAAATTATAAGTGAAGATTATCGTCCTTACGCGCTCAACATTACTACCAACGAATCGGTGTTTCTGCGTGTTCCCGCCGAACGCCGGATGCGGGTAATTTTTACCCCTACTTATGAATGGTACAAACCTGTTGGCGGCACTGCTTACGTAGGATCTTTTAACTGGAACGATAATTCCCCTTGCTGGGTATTTAATACTGGGGCAAAAGGAGCCGGCGATACGGGTTCGCATGAAGTGGGCCATACTTTAAAATTGCACCACGATGGCAGAATTTCACCGGTTGAAACTTACTTTTATGGCCAGGAAAACTGGGCCCCCATTATGGGCGCTTCTTTTTATTCGCCGCAGGCGCAATGGAGTAAGGGCGAGTACCCTTCGGCCGATAATACCGAAGATGACTTAGCAATTATTGCTACAAATGGCTTTAACTTCCGGGCCGATGATCATAGTAACACGTACAAAGATGCTACCCGCATTATAAAAGATGTGAACGGAACGGTGCTGCCGGAAAAAAACAAAGGCGTTATTACTACCCGGACGGATACGGATGTTTTTTCTTTTACTACCGAAGGCGGCATTCTTTCCTTAACCGTAACATCCCATTCAAGCCATCCTGATTTAGATGTGCGACTAACTCTTAAAAATGAAGCTCTTACCACGGTTGCCGTAGCTGATTCTGCCAGTATATCGGCTTCCATGAACAGGACTTTAACGGCGGGCACCTATTATTTATACATTGATGGGGCGAAGGGTACGCTAGGAGCCAATTCTAACTATGGTTCGCTGGGCGAGTATTTTATTTCCGGGTCCATAACTTCCAACTATAAATCAGCCTACTGCATTCCTGCCATTAAAACGGCTTGCGGTAACAATATCAGCATCACCGATTTTAGCTTACATACTTTAGTAAATAATGCTTCCGGCTGCAACGGCAACAAGAATGCTTACATTAATTATAATCCTGCTGGTAGTTTAACTGCTACCCTGGAAAGAGGTCAAAAGTACCCGATCAGACTTCAGTCTAATTCTGCTTACCAGCAAGGTTTTGGCATCTGGATCGATTATAACAGTGATGGTGACTTTAACGATGCCGGAGAATTTGTTTATACCGGTGTAGCAACTGCTAAAAATATTTTAAACGGTACTATTACAATTCCAATGGGTGTTACCGATGGGGTACGCCGGCTACGGGTACGTACGCAAAACCAAAATCCCTTTGCTAGCACCGGCGCGTGTACGGCCACAGATAACGGCGAAACGGAAGATTATACCATTACCATTAAGGAACCGGTTGTATCCAACATTCAATGGGATAGTCGTTTCGGTGGGTCCGGCGACGAAGGGTTTAGCGTAGTAATTAGAACTCCCGACGGAGGTTATTTATCCGGCGGCTCTTCTCCTTCTACGTTGAGCGGCGACAAAACGCAAAGCAGCCGGGGCCGCAACGACTACTGGATTGTAAAAAGCGACAAAGATGGCAAAAAGCTGTGGGACAAACGTTACGGTGGCTCCCAGGATGATTATCTTGCTACTATTGTGCCCACCCTTGATGGCGGCTACCTGCTGGGTGGTACTTCCTTATCCGGCAACAACGGCGATAAAAGCGAAGCTAGCCGGGGTGATCGTGATTTTTGGCTTGTCAAAATTTCCGGTACTGGTGCTAAACTCTGGGATAAACGTTACGGGGGCAGTGGTTTTGATGAGTTAAAGCAAATCCAGGAATTAGCCAACGGTAACATTGTGCTGGCGGGTAACAGCAACTCGCCCTCTGGAGGCAATAAAAGTCAGAACAGCCGGGGCGGAAAAGATTATTGGGTGATAAAAATCAATGGCAAGGGCTCACCGTTATGGGACAAACGGTATGGCGGCTCCTTAGACGAAAATCTGGAAAGTATTACGCTTACACTTAATGGCGGATTTTTGCTGGGCGGAAGTTCGCTGTCAGGTAAAAACGGCGACAAAACGCAAGCGAGCCAGGGTGGTAGCGATTATTGGCTCGTGCGGGTAGACGGCAACGGAAACAAAGTTTGGGACAAACGTTACGGTGGTGCCGGCGAAGACAACCTGATGGACCTGGGTAGCACGGGCACTTCTACGGGCAACTTCTTTTTGGCGGGTCATAGTACCTCCGGCATAGGCGGCGATAAGAGCCAGACGAGTCAGGGCGGCAAAGACTTCTGGATGATCAAAATAAACGATAATGGTACTAAAATATTCGATAAGCGCTTTGGGGGCAACGGCCAAGAAGGTTTACGCAAGATTTTATTAACGCCGGATGGCGGCTACTTACTGGCGGGCCGTTCCGAATCTGGCGTAAGCGGTGACAAAACGCAAACTAACCAGGGTTCGAGTGATTACTGGATCGTTAAAACTTCCAGCACGGGAATAAAAGAATGGGATAAACGCTTTGGTGGCAGCAGCTACGACGAAATCCGGACGGCATTAGTAACCAGTGATGGGGGTTATTTACTGGGCGGCCGCTCCAACTCAGGTGTGAGCGCGGATAGAACGCAACCCAGCCAGGGAGGTATTGATTACTGGCTGGTAAAAGTGGCGCCTATATCCATTGGCGCGCCAAAAGTAGCTGCCCGGAAAACTACCCCCGCACAAGCATCCGTTGTAAATAAGGAATTAGGTAAACTAAATGCTTTTCCCAATCCATTTGCCGGTCGGTTAACCATTCATTTTACCTTACCCCAAACCGAACCCGCGCAGGTAAAGGTGTTCGACCTTCAAGGTAAGGAGATTGTTACTTTGTTTAACGGTCAGGCGCAAGCCAATCAGAAATATGAAGTAGAATGGCAAGCCAGCAACAAACCGGCCGGTATGTACTTGCTGCAATTGCAAACCCCTACACTGCGTCAGCAACAGAAATTATTGCTCACCAAGTAAACTGGTAATTTACTAAACGAACAAAGCCGGATAGAAGGGTTCTATCCGGCTTTGTTCGTTTAAAGTCAAAAGTATTGAATTAGTGCCGTTTAACAGATTAAGCTATTCTTCTGCTAAGCAAGTTCAGGAATATGCCATTTAGTAAAACATTTATATAAATATTTTACTAAATTATAAAATATTACCAACCTAAAAGATAGGAAGTAGGTAAGCGGCTCATTATATTTATCCATTCTCCCTTGAGTTAGCAGACCTATACCTGCTTTTTTAAGTAGCGCCAAACTAGTATTTGCAAGCACTGTTCTTATCTCACCAATCCTAATCCTAAAATTTATGCAAAAACTTTTATCTCTTTTCTATCAAGTGCTACTTAACCGGAAAGTGCTGCTCCATTGGCGGGTTATAAACTTAGTTCTGTTTCTATATCTAAGTCTTTCAGCGAATGTTTCTGCCCAAAATAAAATTTGGGATAAAACCTTTGGCGGGGATAATGGCGATGGATTAGGCGCTTTGCAACAGACTCGGGATGGCGGGTATATTCTGGGAGGCTATTCTGGTTCGGACATCAGCGGCGATAAAACCGAAGCTAGTAAAGGCGAGAGCGATTACTGGGTAGTAAAGTTAAGGGCCGACGGCAGTAAAGAATGGGATAAAACCATAGGTGGTGATAGGAACGACTTTTTATCCTCCTTGCAACAAACCAAAGATGGCGGCTACATTCTGGGTGGATGGTCTGATTCCAGAAAGAGCGGCGATAGGACTCAGGATAATAGAGGGGAGGATTATACCACCGATTATTGGATAGTAAAGTTAAATGCCGATGGCAACAAAGAATGGGATAAGACCTTTGGGGGAGGCTGGAATGATTATTTACAATCTATCCAACAAACTCCGGATGGAGGCTACATTATAGGAGGCACTTCTATGTCCGGCCTCAGCGGTGATAAAACGGAAGCGGAAATCGGGATCTGGCTGGTGAAGTTGAAAGCTGATGGAAACAAAGTTTGGGATAAAGTTATTGCTGGCGGGGAATTCTCTTCTCTCCACCAAAACAGGGATGGTAGTTATATTCTGGGTGGTACTTATTCTGACTATATTGATTTGAATACTTATGGTGATTTCTGGATAATAAAGCTTAAGGCGGATGGTAGTAAAATATGGGATAAAACCTTTGGCGGGAATAATGGCGAACACTTAAGTGCCTTGCAACAAACTAAAGATGACGGATATATTCTGGGGGGTACTTCTTCTTCAGGTATCAGCGGAGATAAAACCGAAGCCAGTAAAGGCGAAGGCGATTACTGGGTAGTAAAGCTAAAGGCCGATGGTACCAAAGAGTGGGACAAAACTTTTGGGGGAAGTACTCAGGACCGCTTAAGAGCCTTGCAACAGACCAGCGATGACAGCTATGTGTTAGGGGGTACTTCCGATTCCGGCATCAGCGGTGATAAGACAGAAGCAAATAGAGGCGGACAAGAAGACTTTGGAAGTCTTACCGATGACTATTGGTTAGTAAAAATAGATGCCAATGGCAGCAAAATATGGGATAAAACCTTTGGCGGGAATGATAGCGATAGATTAAGTGCCTTGCAACAAACTAAGGATGGTAGTTTCATCTTGGGCGGAACTTCCCAATCCGGCATTAGTGGAGATAAAACGGAAGCTAATAAAGGATGCTGTAATTACTGGATAATAAAGCTAGAAAACAGTGATACCAACATTAGCCAGTACGTTACCTTTGCTCCTATTTCTTATAAAAGTTTAGGCGAGGCGCCATTTACCTTAAAAGCTACCGCTAGTTCTGGGTTGCCGGTTACCTTTATTGTGGTTTCGGGGCCCGCCAAAGTAAAAGGTAATATCCTGACTCTCACCGGAACGGGCACCGTTACCTTGAAAGCTTACCAGGCAGGTAATGCTACCTACGGACCAGCCGAAGCAATCCAAACTATCGAAGTAGAAGCGCCATCCGTGTTGAAAAAGCAATGGGATAAAACCTATGGGGGATATGATCACGACGTGTTAACCTCATCGCAACAGACTCGGGATGGCGGTTATATTCTGGGTGGATATTCTTGGTCCGGCAAAAGCGGCGATAAAAGTGAACCGAATAAAGGGTGTGGGGATGGTGGCTGTTATACAGATTACTGGGTAGTGAAGTTAAAGGCGGATGGCACCAAAGAATGGGATAAAACCATTGGTGGAACTTATATAGACTTCCTTGCTTCCATACAGCAGACCCGGGATGGCGGCTATATTCTGGGAGGGAGTTCCCGGTCGGATAAGAGCGGAGATAAAAGCCAGGATTATGTAAATGATCCAAATGGTAATTGGACCTATGATTATTGGATAGTGAAGTTAAAGGCGGATGGCACCAAAGAATGGGACAAAACCAGTGGAGGGAATAGTGATGATAACTTATCCTCGGTACAACAAACCAGCGATGGCGGGTATATTCTGGGGGGGGCTTCTTCTTCCAACATTAGCAAGGACAAAACTGCCGGAAACAAGGGGGAAAAAGATATAAATGGTGTGCCTACTACTGATTATTGGGTAGTAAAACTGAATGCTGCGGGCAACAAAGAATGGGATGAGACCATCGGGGGGAATAGTGGTGATAACTTATCCTCGGTACAACAGACCAGCGATGGCGGCTATATTTTAGGGGGTACTTCTTTTTCCGGCAAAAGCGCAGATAAATCAGAAGCTAGTAGAGGCAGTGGAGACTATTGGATAGTAAAGCTTAAAGCCAGTGGCAGCAAAGAATGGGATAAAACCTTTGGGGGGGATTATAGTGATGATTTATCTTCCATTAAACAGACGAATGACGGTGGGTATTTACTTGGAGGCACTTCTTTTTCGGGCAAAAGCGGAGATAAAACGGAATCTAATAAAGGAGAAAAAGACGGAAATGGTAATCCGACCCAAGATTACTGGGTAGTAAAACTAATGGCCAACGGTACCAAAGTTTGGGACAAAACTCTGGGTGGTGTAAAGTCAGATTGGTTCTCCTCGGTCCAGCAGACGAACGATGGCGGGTATATTGTGGGTGGTACTTCTGATTCCGACATTAGCGGCGATAAAACCCATTTTAATAGGGGTAGTGGTGATTACTGGATTGTGAAACTGAGAGCTGATGGTAGCAAAGAATGGGATAAAACCATTGGGGGAGATGGTTGGGACGCATTAACCTCCTTGCAACAGACCCGGGATGGTGGCTATTTGCTGGGCGGCTATTCAGAGTCTGGCATCGGCCTGGATAAGAGTGAAGACATAGCACCATGTGGTTATGGTTGTGATCCTGACTATTGGATTGTGAAACTCATGGTGGACGAGCCTTTAGAGGTACAATGGGATATGCGCTACGGCGGGTTGGGTAAAGATAATCTTACTACGGTAATCAAGACCTCAGACGGCGGCTATCTCTCCGGTGGTTTTACTACTTCGGGCATCTCGGGCGATAAAACTCAGAGTAGCCAGGACAAGAACGACTACTGGATTGTAAAAAGCGATAAGAATGGCAAAAAACTTTGGGACAAGCGCTACGGTGGAACGGGTGATGATTACCTGAACCGGGTGATTCAAACTTTGGATGGAGGTTATCTCTTAGGTGGTTCTTCTCTTTCCGGTAAAAGTGGCGACAAGAGTGAAGCTAGTCAGGGAGAACAGGATTACTGGGTTGTAAAACTAGATAAACAAGGCAAGAAAGAGTGGGATAAAACCTTTGGTGGTTCGGGTTATGACGAGTTGAAGAAAGTAGTTCAGTTAGCTTCCGGCGAGTACGTACTGGGTGGCACGAGCAACTCCCCGGTGAGCAGGGATATATCTCAAACTAGTCAAGGTAACACGGATTACTGGCTGGTAAAAATTAGTAAATCCGGAGCTAAACTCTGGGATAAAACTTACGGCGGCAGTGCTGATGAAACCTTAGGCAGCTTTACCGAGACAACCGATGGCGGCTTTTTCCTGGGTGGCAGCTCGGAGTCAGGAAAGAGCGGGGATAAAAACCAAGCCAGCCAAGGCAAGAGTGATTACTGGACCGTAAAGACCGACAAAGACGGCAACTTACTTTGGGAGAAAAGCTTCGGCGGCAGTGGAGTAGATGAAGTGTATTCTGTGGGTAGAAGCCATGGTGAGAACCTGTTTATAGCCGGCACCAGTAGTTCAGATAAAGAAGGGGATAAATCTCAAACTAGTCAGGGAGGCAAAGATTACTGGTTAATCAAGTTAGACGAGAACGGTACTAAACTCTGGGACAAAAGCTTTGGGGGCAGTAAAGACGATGAACTCCGCGCCAGTACTTTCACCGACGAAGGCCATTATATCTTAGCCGGCACTTCTTACTCCGATAATAGCGGCAACAAAAGCCAGGCCAGCCAGGGCACAAGTGATTACTGGGTAGTAGAAGTAGCCCCGAGTGGCGAGAAAGTAGCGGATCAACGCTTTGGCGGCAGTGGTCAAGATGAGCTAAGCACGGTCTTTCAGACAAGTGATGGCGGCTTGCTCTTAGGAGGCAGCTCTGACTCAGGCGTAAGTGGGAATAGAACCCAGCCCAGCCAGGGCAGCACTGATTACTGGCTCGTGAAAGTAGCTCCTCCTACTACTTCTCTAGCAGCGGCCCGGGAAGTAATCGAGCCAGCAGAACTCGCGCCAGCAACCAATTTAGTAAATTTAGCGGCTTATCCGAACCCTTTTAACGAGCAGGTAAAAGTAAGCTTTACCTTACCCCAAACTCAGCCAGTACAGGTGAAAGTCTACGACAGCCAAGGCAAAGAAATTACCACATTGTTCCGGGACGAAGCCAAAGCAGGACAGAAGTACGAGCTAGAGTGGCAAGCCAGCAATAAACCCGCTGGCATATACCTATTGCAACTGCAAACTCCTACTCTCCGCCAACAACAGAAACTATTGCTTACCAAGTAAGCTGGTAACTTACTAAACGAACAAAGCCGCATAGAAGAGTTCTATCCGGCTTTGTTCGTTTAAAGCAAGAGTAGTGAAGCGGTGACGCTTAAAACCGCTAGCCATTTACTAAATAATTACAAAATCTAAATTCCATTTCTCACTTTTATAATTATTTTACTAAATTATTAAATAATACTAACCTAAAAAGTAGGATAAAGGTAAGTAGCTCTATATATTTACTCACTCTTCTCTCTGGTTGCAGATCTATACCTGCTTACGATTAGCTTATTTAAAACAGAGCCAGATTAGTATTTGCAAGCACTGTTCTTATCTCACCAATCCTAATCCTAAAATTTATGCAAAAACTTTTATCCCCTTTCTATCAAGTGGTACTTAATCGAAAAATGCTACTCCGGTGGCGGGTTATAAATTTAGTTCTGTTTCTATATTTAAGTCTTTCAGCTAATGTTTTTGCCCAGAATAAAATTTGGGATAAAACTATTGGCGGAGTTGATTTTGACGAGTTAACTTCCATTCAGCAAACCAAGGATGGCGGCTATATTCTAGGGGGGACTTCCCGGTCGGGCAAAAGTGGTGATAAATCCGAAGGTGGTGACGTAGGAAGTCTGGAAAACTGGATAGTAAAAGTAAGAGCAAATGGCAGCAAAGAATGGGATAAAACCTTTAAAGCAGATGGTGGCGACAATATATCATACTTCCTTTTATCATCTATTCTGCAAACTAGTGATGGTGGCTATATTATAGGCGGTATTTATTCTGATTCTAATTATGAGTGGGATTACTGGCTAATGAAGCTAAATAGCAAGGGCAGCAAAGAATGGGGTAAAACCATTGGTGGTTCCAGTTATGATGAATTAACTTCTCTGCAGCAAACCAGTGATGGCGGCTATATTTTAGGTGGTATCTCTTATTCTGATATCAGTAGAGATAAAACCGAACCTAGTAGAAAAAGCGGAGATTATTGGGTAGTAAAAGTAAATGCTGTAGGAAATAAAGAATGGGATAAAACCATTGGTGGCAATAAAGATGATTATTTACGTTCTGTTCGGCAAACTAAGGATAACGGCTATATTCTGGGAGGGAATTCACAGTCCGGAAAAAGCGGCGACAAATCCGAAGCAAGCCGAGATGAATGTTTTGATGGTAACTGCGCTACTGATTATTGGGTAGTAAAGCTAAAAGCTAATGGTACAAAAGAATGGGATAAAACCATTGGTGGTGCTTGGGTAGATTATTTAGCTTCCGCGCAACAAACCAGTGATGGCGGCTATATTCTGGGGGGTACTTCTGAATCAGGTAAAAGTGGCGATAAAAGCCAGGATAATATACAAGATGCTTCTGGTAATCTCTACAGTGATTATTGGATAGTAAAGTTAAATGCCAACGGTAGCAAAGTCTGGGATAAGACTATCGGAGGTGTTAGTATAGACCAATTGGTCTCCTTGCAGCAGACAACCGATGGTGGCTATATTCTGGGGGGGACTTCTGACTCCAACATTGGCAGCGATAAATCGGAAGCTAGCCACGGAGAGTGTTATGATGGTACTTGTTCCGATGACTACTGGATAGTAAAGCTGAAGGCAGATGGGAGCAAAGAATGGGATAATTCATTGGGTGGTGATTTAACTGATAAATTAGCTTCATTGCAACAGACCAGCGATGGCGGCTATATTCTGGGGGGGACTTCAGGATCTAACAAAAGTGGCGATAAAAGCCAAAATTCTAAAGGCCAGGATGATTACTGGATTATAAAATTAGATAATAAGGGCCGTAAAAATCAACTTATTACGTTCACACCTATTTCTAATAAATCCTTAGGTCAGTCTTTTGCACTTTCAGCGACAGCAACCTCTGGTTTGCCGGTTTCCTTCAGTGTAAAATCAGGTCCGGCCACTATTAAAGGCAATATTATAATGCTCACCGGCTTAGGTACCGTTACGGTAAAAGGTTCGGTAGCTGGTAATAATGCTTATCAGCCCGCCGAAGCTACCATTTCATTCATCGTAGAGTCACCTTTAATGGTTGAAAAAGAATGGGATAAAACCATTGGCGGCAGTAAAGACGATTTTTTATCTTTTATGCAACAAACCAGTGATGGCGGCTATATTCTGGGGGGTACTACTTCGTCTGGCAAAAGCGGCAATAAAACCGAAGATAGTAAAGGAGGTAATGATTATTGGATTGTAAAGCTCAACGCCGATAGAACCAGAGCTTGGGATAAAACCATAGGAGGAAATTTAAATGATCAATTAACTGCTGTGCAGCAAACCAGCGATGGCGGCTATATTCTGGGGGGAACTTCTAACTCTGATATCAACGGTGATAAATCGGAAGCCAGTAAAGGCGAAGAGGATTACTGGATAGTTAAACTAAATGCAGATGGCAGTAAAGCTTGGGATAAAACAATTGGAGGAAATAGAAGTGATATAATGGCTTCTATTCAATACATTTCAGATGGTAGCTATATTTTGGGCGGAACTACTTCTTCTGATTTTAAAGGTGATAAATCCCAATCGAGTAGAGGCCGCACGGATTACTGGGTGGTGAAACTTAGAGCTGACGGGACAAAAATCTGGGACAAAACTATTGGTGGAAATAGCTACGACTTATTACGGTCTATTAATCTGACGCGAGATGGCGGCTATATTCTGGGAGGAACTTCTCGTTCCGATGATGGGGGAGACAAAACTGAAGCCAACAAAGGAGGGGATTATACTACCGGAGATTACTGGATAGTAAAACTGAAAGCAAATGGTTCGAAAGAATGGGATAAAACGATAGGTAGTGGTTATTCTGATGATTTAGCCTCGGTGCAACAAACCAGCGATGGCGGCTATATTTTAGGGGGCACTTCTCATTCCGATGATGGGGGAGACAAAACCGAAGCCAACAAAGGGGGAGATTATGAAGGGTATCTTCACAGCGATTATTGGGTAGTGAAGTTAAAGGCGGATCGCAGCAAAGAATGGGATAAAACGATTGGCAAGCATGGGTATGATAATTTATTCTCCGTACAGCAAACCCATGATGGCGGTTATATTCTGGGGGGTGGATCAACGGAGGGAATTGACGGTGACAAAACAAAAAATGCTGGTGGAGGCTGGCTGGTGAAGTTACAAGCCGATGGTACTAAAATCTGGGACGAAAGCATTGGCGGAAATTATGGCGACTATATATTAATGGTACAACCAATCAGCAATAATGAATATCTACTGGGGAGTTCTACTTCTGCCGGGATTGGCGGATATAAAAGCGAAGCTAGCAGAGGTGGTTCTGATTTTTGGATCGTAAAGTTTAAAGAAAAGCAAATAGTAGCAGATCAATGGAACATGCGCTACGGTGGTTCAGGCCAAGACAATCTTACTTCAATCATTAAGACAAAAGATGGCGGCTACTTATCCGGTGGTTACACCAACTCAAATAAGAATGGCGACAAAACTCAAGATAGCCAAGGCAAGAACGACTATTGGATTGTCAAATCAGACAAGAACGGCAAGAAAGAATGGGACAAACGCTATGGGGGTAGTGCAGACGATTACCTGAATTCGGTTATTTCAACCGGTGATGGCGGGTATTTACTAGCGGGCAGTTCTTTGTCAAGTAAAGGAGGGGATAAAAGCCAGGATTCTAGAGGAGAGCGGGATTACTGGATTGTGAAAGTAGATGCACAAGGCGATAAACAATGGGATAAACGCTATGGAGGCTCCGGTTACGATGAACTCAAGCAAGTTATTCAACTGCCTTCCGGCCGCTATCTTCTGGCGGGCACGAGTAACTCTCCGGCCAGTGGCGACAAACACCCAGGTAGCCAGGGCGGACAAGACTACTGGGTACTCAAAATCTCGGCTACCGGCGAGCGCATCTGGGACAAACGTTACGGGGGTTTTGGGGATGATGCCTTAGAAGGCCTTGCTTCTACCTTGGATGGCGGCTTACTGCTGGGCGGCACTTCTACTTCAGGCGTAAGCGGAGACAAGACACAAGCTAGCCGCGGCAACTCTGATTTTTGGTTGGTGCGCATTGATGGAGATGGAAACTTGCTTTGGGACAAACGCTATGGGGGCAGTGGGGAAGACCAGTTACTAACCCTGGGCAGCACCGGTACTAGTTCTGGCAACTTCTTTGTGGCCGGCACAAGTACGTCGGGTAAAGGCGGGGATAAAACGCAGCAGAGCCAGGGCGGCAAAGATTATTGGTTACTTAAAATAAACAGCAAAGGCGGTAAGCTCTGGGATAAAGTGTATGGCGGCAACCAGGATGAAGAACTCCGTTCGGTTATTCTCACCCAGGAGGGTGGCTACTTGCTAGGCGGCAGCTCTACTTCCAGTAAGAGCGGCGACAAAACCCAGAATAGCCAAGGCAAGAAAGAGTACTGGCTGGTGAAAACGGATGACAAAGGTGTGCTACAATGGGACAAGCAACTCGGCGGCAACCAAGAAGAAGAACTACGCACGGTTCTGGAACTAGCTGAAGGCAGCTATGTGGCGGGTGGTCGATCCACCTCGGGGGTAAGTGGAAATAGAACCCAGCCGAGTCAAGGCAGTACCGACTACTGGCTCGTGAAATTCTCTGCTCCAACCAGTTCGATCGTAGCCGAAAGAGAAGCTACTCCAGCTGAGGAAGCTGTTTCTGTTACTCGGACTTTGACTGCTTATCCTAATCCGTTCCAAAGCAAAGTAACCGTGCAATTTACCTTACCACAAAGCCAATCGGCAATCATCAAAGTCTATGACAATCAAGGAAAAGAAATTACAACTTTGTTTAACAGCCAGGCGCAAGCTAATCTAACCTACCATGTAGAATGGCAAGCGAGTCAAAAACCCGCTGGTTTGTATTTTATTCAACTGCAAACCCCTAGCCTCCTCCATCAGCAGAAACTGCTGCTCACTAAGTAAAATAAGTAAATATATTAAGTCAACCAAGCCGGATAGAAGATACTATCCGGCTTATTTCCATCCGCTTAGCTTTTATAATAGATAAAGGAAGGTTAAGTGGTAATAGCCTGAAAAATCAGATATTGTAGACCTACATTAACCATCTCGAAATATTATTTACTAAAAAGGTCAATTTATGGGAGCTATTCTGCTTATTTTTCAGATAGCATTTAATTTAATCCATAAAAATTTCTTCTTTACAAAGTTTTTTTTAAATTTATTAGCAGTTAAGTCCTATATACAACTACTTTTTAAATTAAAAAACGTATCTAATACGCTTACATTTGTTTTACCCGAATAAATTATTTTCTATCTATTCTGGTATTAATATTATTTTCAGACGCGCTTTTTTAAATACTTAGTTATAACTAAGTTCTACTCTATCCAGTGATGTATTTAGCTCCTATGGGTTCTCTGCCCAATAATGAGCTTCTTTCTTTTATTGCAGTTAGAATTTAACGGGTCAACAATACTAAGTAGTTGTTTGTCCAAATGTGCTGATAGCGTTATCTCTTTCCCTTTTTAGTCTTTTTTTAAATAAAAAGTAAGTACCGGAAAATTATCCGCTTATACTTTAGTCATCAGACTTCTTCTGGCTATTGCCGCTGTTTAAAACAGTTTTGCGCGTGCTTTTACCTTAGATTACCCTTATCAACAATAATCCTTATTAAACCAAAACAGCATGAAAACACTTGTACATCGTGGCAACGAGATTTGGGAAAATCATTCGTTGGCTAGTTTTTGGCGCTTTTTATTCCTGGTTTTACTTTTTCTGTATGGTTCTGCTCCGGCTGTATGGGCGCAAACCAAACAATGGGATAAAACTCTGGGGGGAAATGCAACCGAAGATTTTACCTCTATGGTTGTAACGCCCGATGGCGGCTACTTACTGGGAGGTACCTCTACGTCCGGGGTGAGCGGCGATAAAACGCAAACTAGCCGCGGACAGGCCGATTATTGGATTGTAAAAGTAAATTCCAGCGGCAATATCGTCTGGAATAAAACCATTGGCACGAGCGGGTATGATTATTTCGAAGATTTAATTGCCACGCCCGATGGCGGCTATTTAGTAGGTGGTTCTACTTTCTCGGATGTAAGTGGCGACAAGACCGAAAAAAGCAAAGGCAGCTTTGATTACTGGCTCGTAAAATTAGATGCCGCCGGTAATAAGATGTGGGATAAAACCCTGGGAGGAAGTAATTACGATTATTTTCAAGCAGTAGTACCTACCCAAGACGGCGGCTATTTAGTAGGAGGCACTTCTTTTTCGGGTAAAAGCGGCGATAAGAGCCAAGCTGGGCGAGGCGGCCTCGACCGGGATTATTGGGTAATTAAAATTGATGAGAACGGTAAAAAAGTTTGGGATAAAACCATAACCGGCGACAGCGATGACCGACTGATGGAGGTAATGGCTACCCCGGATGGAGGTTTCTTGCTGGGCGGTAATTCTTACTCGGACATTGGCTACGATAAAACCGGCGAATCCAGAGGAGTGGATGATTATTGGGTAGTAAAACTGGACAGCACCGGAACCCAAGTGTGGGATAATACTTTTGGGGGAGCATCTACCGACAATATATATAGTTTGGCGCTCACGCAAGATGGAGGGTATTTGTTAGGAGGGTATTCCGATTCTGGTGTACAGGGCGATAAAACCGCTTCTGGAAAAGGAGGTTCAGATCTCTGGATTATAAAAGTAGACGCAAACGGGGCTAAAGTTTGGGATAAAACTTTTGGTAGTCGCACCTATGATTATTTTGCTGATTTAATTGCATTGCCGGGAGGCGGCTATATGCTCGGTGGTACTACGTCGGGGGGAATTGGCGGCGATAAAACGCAAATTACTCGGGGTGGCCAGGATTATTGGGTAGTAAAAATAAACGAAACCGGTAACAAGGTTTGGGATAGAACTTTCGGGGGGAAAAATTCCGATGAATTACAAACCTTATTGTCTACCCCTGATGGCGGCTATTTATTGGGCGGTAGTTCTTTTTCCGGGATTAGTGGCGAAAAGAGCGCCGCTGGTAAAGGCGAAAGAGATTATTGGGTAGTAAAAGTAGAGGAAGATAATTTCCTGGATGCGCAGTGGAACTTTCGCTATGGGGGTTCGGGTAAAGATGGTTTTGCCACTTTAATCAGAACAGCCGATAGTGGTTTTTTATTCGGGGGATCTTCTTCTTCGGATAACAGTGGCGATAGAACGCAACCTACCCGGGGCAAGAGTGATTTTTGGATTGTTAAAACCGATGAATCCGGTAAAAAAATCTGGGATCGCCGATACGGCGGCCCTTCAGACGATTATTTAAATTCAGTTATTCAAACAGTAGATGGGGGGTATTTGCTCGGGGGTACTTCGCTTTCGGGAGTAGGCGGCGATAAAACCCAGGCCGGCCGGGGCGAGCGCGACTATTGGGTAATAAAAGTAAATTCGGAAGGGGTAAAGGTGTGGGATAAACGTTTTGGCGGCAGTGGCGTCGATGACCTGAAGCAAGTCTTTCAACTGCCTTCCGGCAGGTATATTCTGGCCGGTACTAGTAATTCTACTGCCAATGGCGATAAAACCCAGGGTACTCGGGGCGGACAAGACTATTGGGTCATAAAATTAAATAATAATGGCGCCATGATTTGGGATAAGCGGTACGGCGGCTCGCTCAACGATGCCCTGGAAAGCATAGCTCCTACCCTGGACGATGGTTTTCTGCTGGGCGGTTCTTCTTTTTCGGGGATTAGCGGCGATAGAACGCAAAGTACCCGGGGCAGCGCCGATTATTGGGTAGTCCGGATAAATGCGGATGGCGACGTTGTTTGGGATAAACGCTATGGCGGTTCTGGAGTAGACAACTTAATGTCGTTGGGTAGCACCGGTACCGCAACGGGCAACTTTTTTATTGCCGGCCACAGTACCTCCGGTGTAGGCGGCGACAAAACGCAAAGTAACCGCGGCGGCAAAGACTTTTGGATGATAAAAATTAGCGGAGACGGTGATAAACTATGGGATAGCCGCTTCGGCGGCGATAAAGACGAAGGACTACGCTCCATTATTATTACAGCGGATGGTGGTTACTTGTTGGGCGGCCGTTCTGAATCCGATATAAGCGGTGATAAAACCCAAAAAAGCCAGGGAGGTAGCGACTACTGGATTGTAAAAACCAACAGCGTGGGCGTTAAACAATGGGACAAACGCTTTGGCGGCAATGCTTATGATGAAATTCGGGCGGTACTGCAAACCCCCGATGGTGGTTATTTATTGGGTGGCCGTTCGGACTCCGGTATTAGCGGCGACCGAACCCAGGCTAGCCAGGGCAGCACCGATTATTGGCTGGTAAAAGTAGCCCCTGAAGTAATAGAAGCCCCAACCACCGTAACTGCTCCTACCACTATCGTGAGCGCAGCTAATCTCTCCGAAAGCAAAGTGGTAGAAGCAAGTCCCTCCTTAAGCGTAAAGGCTTATCCTAATCCGTTCCAGGGAAAAGTAACGGTGCAATTTACTTTACCGCAAACGCAACCCACTCAGGTAAAGGTATACGATATCCAGGGTAAAGAAACGGCCATCTTGTTCCAGGGCGAAGCCCAAGCCAATCAAACCTACCAGGTAGAATGGCAGGCGGACAAACAAGCGGCTGGTATGTATCTGCTGCAATTGCAAACCCCGTTCAAACGCAGCCAATACAAGCTGATGCTCTCCCGCTAAGAAGTACAAGAAGCAGTATTCTGTTTTTACTTGTTTTTCTCTGCGGCTCTTTGGTGGCCAGTTGTCAGGTAGCTGGTCTTTTCGAATGAGTAAGTTCAATTTTAAAAATCACCTATTCGTTAACGTATACATTTATGAAAATAGTAATATTTGGTTTCTGCCTGATTAAAAAGTATTGGGTAGGAACACCCGGGTGGCGCATTTTAGGAGCTACCCTGTTGCTAAATTTACTTTTTATGGCAGAAGCTTCTGCCCAGAACAAACTTTGGGATAAAACTATTGGCGGCAACAGCGACGATTATTTAAGTTCGGTGCAACCTACCCGCGATGGGGGCTTTATCCTGGGAGGATTTTCTTACTCCAGCAAAAAATTTGATAAATCAGAAAATAATAAAGGTGGATATGATTACTGGATAGTAAAATTAAAGTCTGATGGTAGCAAAGAATGGGATCGAACTATTGGCAGTTCTGATTGGGATTATTTTCGTTTTGTCCAGCAAACCAGCGATGGCGGATATATACTAGGGGGGCATACTTATGGGGGGAAAAGCCGTGATAAATCTGGGTTTTCTAAAGGTGGTCAGGATTACTGGATTGTAAAATTGAATGCTAAAGGAGATAAGGTTTGGGATAAGACTTTAGGAGGTAACGACAACGAAGAACTCCAGTCTTTGCAGCAAACCAAAGATGGAGGGTATATCATCTTGGGAAATTCTAATTCCAGCTTAAGTGGCGATAAATCGCAAGCTTCTAAAGGTGGTCAGGATTACTGGATTGTAAAATTAAAGGCCGATGGGAGTAAAGCCTGGGACAAAACTATAGGAAGTAATAGCTATGATCAGGCAACTTCCATCCAACAAACTAAAAACGGCGGTTATATTGTAACTGGCGTTTCTTCTGCCAATATTAGTGGTGATAAATCGCAGGATAGTAAAGGGGGCGATGATTTTTGGGTAGTAAGTTTAAACGCGGATGGTAGTAAAGCTTGGGATCGAACCATTGGAGGTAATAATGGAGATGCCCCGACAGCGGTGCGGCAAACCAGTGATGGTGGTTATATTGTGGGTGGCTATTCTAGTTCCGGCATAAGCGATGATAAAACCCAGGCAAGTAAAGGGAACAATGATTATTGGGTAGTGAAGTTGAATGCGGATGGCAGCAAAGAATGGGATAAAACCATTGGCAGCAACGGTTGGGATAATTTAACTGGTTTGCAGCAAAACAGCGATGGCAGTTATATCCTGGGTGGTAACTCTTCTTCGGGGATTGGTGGAAACAAAACGCAGATAAGTAAAGGCGGTAACGATTATTGGGTCGTGAAATTAAATACCGATGGTTCCATTGCCTGGGATAAAACCATTGGCGGCAACAGCGACGATAATCTTTCTTCTATCCTGCAGCTCTCGGATGGTAATTTCCTGCTAGGTGGTTTTTCGTATACAAGTAACAACGGCGACAAATCCGAAAAAAATAAAGGAGGCTATGATTATTGGGTGGTCAAACTAGATAACAGCGGCACCAACCTGAACCAGATTATTACTTTCGCGCCTATTCTTTATAAAAACGTAGACGATCCACCGCTTACTTTAGAAGCTACTACTAGCTCGGGCTTGCCCATTACGTATACCGTTGAATCTGGTCCGGCAACCATTAGCGATGGCAATAAATTAACTTTAACGGGATTGGGAACAGTTACGGTAAAAGCAGCTCAACTAGGTACTACCATTTTCTTACCAGCTTCCGTTACTCGTTCCTTTTTGGTAGAGCCGCCTTCTATGGTGAAAAAACAGTGGGATCAAACCATTGGCGGTAACTCCTCTGATCAGTTAGTTTCCGTGCAACAAACCAGCGATAAAGGGTATATTTTGGGGGGTAGCTCATCCTCTGGCAAAAATGGCGATAAATCAGCAACGGGTAAAGGTGGTCAGGATTACTGGATCGTAAAATTAAGAGCTGACGGCAGTAAAGAATGGGATAAAACCATTGGCGGTAATAGAGAAGACTATTTAAGCTCTGTTCAGCAAACCAAAGACGGTGGCTATATTCTGGGAGGTTATTCTTTTTCTGGTATGAGCGGCGATAAATCGCAGCCTACCAAAGGCAGTTGGGATTACTGGGTAGTAAAACTCCGCGCAAATGGCACGAAAGAATGGGATCAAACCCTGGGCGGCCGAAATGAAGATTATTTAACCTCCGTGCAGCCAACCCAGGACGGTGGTTATATCCTGGGTGGCTATTCTACTTCCGGCATCGGGGCGAACAAAACCGAAGCGAACCGGGGCATTTCTGATTATTGGGTAGTAAAATTAAAAGCCGATGGTAGCAAATCCTGGGATAAAACTATTGGCGGTCGGTACGAAGATGTTCTAACCTCTATCCAGCAAACCAAAGATAGCGGGTATATTTTGGGAGGTTATTCTTTATCGGGTATTAGCGGCGAAAAGTCTCAGGCCCGGATTGGCAGCACCGATTATTGGATTGTAAAATTAGAAGCGAACGGGGAGAAAACCTGGGATAAAACCATTGGTGGCACAGACGAAGATTATTTGTCATCCTTACAGCAAACCAGCGACGAAGGGTATATCTTGGGTGGGTATTCCTGGTCGGGCATTAGCGGCAATAAGAGCCAGGCTTCTATCGGCCAACACGATTACTGGATAGTAAAGTTAAAAACCGATGGTACCAAAGATTGGGATAAAACTCTGGGCGGTAACGAAAGCGACGTATTAACGTCGGTGCGGCAGACCAGCGATGGCGGCTATATTGTAGGGGGAAATTCTTTTTCGGCTATTTCCGGCGACAAAACTCAGGTTCCGCGCGGTGCACCCGACTACGACTATTGGATAATTAAATTAAAAGCCGATGGCAGCAAAGTTTGGGATAAAACCTTGGGCGGTAACGATAACGATGTACTGGCTTCGGTACTCCCAACCGGCAACGGAGAATACATTTTAGGCGGCACCTCCAACTCCGCCGTTTTTGGCGATAAAAGTGAATCGAGTAAAGGTAACACCGACTTTTGGATTGTAAAGTTGAAAGAAGAAGTTACGCTGAATACCGTCTGGGATATGCGTTTCGGAGGTAATGGCCAAGATAACTTAACCTCGGTGATCAAAACACGGGATGGTGGTTACTTATCGGGCGGTTATACCAATTCCGGCAACAACGGCGATAAGAGCCAAAATAGCCAGGGAATGAACGACTACTGGATTGTAAAAAGTAATAAAAACGGCGAAAAAGAATGGGATAAACGCTACGGCGGCAGCGGGGAAGATTATCTCAACCGGGTTATTCAAACCTTAGATGGCGGGTATTTGCTGGCAGGTAATTCTTTGTCGGGCAAAAGCGGCGATAAGTCTCAAGCCAGTCAAGGCGATCGGGATTACTGGGTAATAAAAGTTGATGGACAAGGCAATCAGGAATGGGATAAAACTTTCGGAGGCAGTGGCTCCGACGACCTGATTAAAGCAATCCAACTAGCTTCCGGAGAATACGTGTTAGGCGGATACAGCAGTTCACCGCAGAGCGGCGATAAATCGCAGGACAACCAGGGCGGTAAAGATTACTGGTTAGTAAAAATGAGCAACACCGGCGAAAAGCTCTGGGATAAACGTTATGGCGGCAGCAAAGACGACAAGCTAGGCAGTTTCACCGACACCAGAGACGGCGGCTTTTTCCTGGGTGGCAGTTCTTATTCTAACATCAGCGGCGACAAAACGCAAGAAAACCAGGGTAGCAGTGATTTTTGGGCCGTAAAAACCGACAAAGACGGTAATTTACTTTGGGAGAAAACTTTCGGCGGCAGCGGTCAGGATGAAGTTAACTCCGTGCGGCGTAGCCACGGCGATAACCTGTACCTGGCCGGCACCAGCGACTCTGATAAGAGTGGCGATAAAAGCCAGTCCAGTCTGGGTGGCAAAGATTACTGGCTGGTAAAAGTAAATCAACAAGGCGAAAAAGTTTGGGATCGTACTTTTGGGGGCACCAAAGATGATGAACTGAAAGCCAGTTCCTACACCGACGAAGGCAACTACATTTTAGCGGGCACTTCTTACTCTGATGCCGGAGGCGATAAGAGCCAAGCCAGTCGGGGCAGTACGGATTACTGGATTGTGCAAGTAGATGAGAAAGGAAAAAGCTTAATTGATCAGCGGTTTGGTGGCAGCGGAGCCGAAGAACTACGCACCGTATTCCCGACCAGTGACGGAGGATGGCTCTTAGGTGGCCGCTCCGATTCCGGCGTAAGTGGCGATCGTTCTCAGTCCAGTCAGGGCGGCACCGATTACTGGCTGGTGAAAGTAGCGCCACTCAGCAGCGCTTTAGCTACTTCCCGGCAGGCTGTAGCAGAAGCAGAGCCAATATCCAACGCAACGTTTAACCTGCTCACCGCATCGCCAAACCCAGCCAAAGAACGGCTTACCGTTAGCTTTACTTTGCTGCAAAGCCAAACCGCTACTCTAAAAGTGTACGACATACAAGGCAAGCAGGTCGCTACTTTGTTCCAGGGCCAGGTGCAAGCCAAACAACCGTACCGAGTAGAATGGCAAGCCGGTAATAAACCGGCGGGCATGTACTTACTACAACTTCAAACCCCCACTTTGCGCCAGCAACAAAAATTGTTAGTAACGAAGTAAAAATTTAGTAAATAGTTACATAAAGCCGGGTAGTTAAAGCACTATCCGGCTTTGTTTTTTTAAACCACAAAACAGTAAATAATTTATGCATGCTTTAAAAGATTAGATCAACCTTTTATAAAACAGTCTGTATACACCTTCTAATTCTTATTTCTATAAATATTTTACTAAAATATAAAACTAAACCATCCTTCAAAATAGGAAAGAGAGAAGTAATTTTCTATATTTAATTACTCTCCTCTCTGACAAGCGGCCTTAAACTTACCTGCTGTTATCTTTTAAAAAAGCGAGACCTGCTTTGTGTTTTTTTTCTTACCTCACCAACCCTAATCCTATAATCAATGCAAACACCTTTATCTCTTTTCTGCCAAGTGCTACTTAATCTAAAAATGCTGCTCCGGTGGTGGGTTATAAATTTAGTTGTGTTTCTATATTTAAGTCTTTCGGCGAATGTTTTTGCCCAGAATAAAATTTGGGATAAAACCTTTGGCGGAGATGGTTGGGATGAATTATCCGTAATACAGCAAACAAGCGATGGGGGCTATATTTTAGGAGGTACTTCTACTTCCGGCAAAAGTGGCGATAAATCGGAACCTAGTATTGGGGGAGAGCATTTTGGAACCCCTACTACTGATTACTGGGTAGTGAAGCTAAAAGCCGATGGCAGTAAAGAGTGGGATAAAACCTACGGCGGCGATATTGATGACAAATTAACTTCTGTCCGACAGACCAACGATGGGGGCTATATTCTTGGAGGAACATCCCAAAAATGTGATAGAGATTACTGTCCTGGTTATTACTGGATAGTGAAGTTAAAACCGGATGGCAGCAAAGAATGGGATAAAACCTTTGGCAGTAACTGGTTTGATGAGTTTACCTCTTTACAACAGACCAGCGATGGGGGCTATATTTTGGGAGGCAGTTCTGAGTCTGGCATCAGTGGCGATAAAACCCAGGCCAATAAAGGCGGCTATGATTACTGGATAATAAAGGTGAAGGCCGATGGCAGTAAAGAATGGGATAAAGCTTATGGGGGAAGATATGATGATAAGTTAACCCATTTAGAGCAAACGCGTGATAGCGGCTATATTCTAACAGGAAATTCTTATTCTCCCAAAAGTGGCGATAAATCTGAAGATTCTAGTGGTCAAGATTACTGGGTAGTGAAGTTAAAAGCCAATGGCAGTAAAGAATGGGATAAATCCTTTAGTGGAAGTGGTAGCGATGACTTGCGCTCTGTGGTGCAACAGACCCTGGATGGCGGCTATATTCTAGGAGGTTCCAGAGGCGGTAATACTAATTACTGGCTAGCGAAGTTAAAAGTCGATGGCAATAAAGAATGGGTTAAATCCTTGGGAGGTAACGGACTTGATGGCTTCACTTCACTGCAGCAGACGAGTGATGGCGGGTATCTGCTGGGTGGTACTTCTGAATCCGGAGTTAGTGGAAATAAGACGGAAGGATGCCGAGGAACTGACAGATATGGCTATTGCCAGAAGGATTACTGGCTCGTAAAGATAAAAGCCAATGGCAGCAAAGAGTGGGATAGAACCATTGGGGGTAAAGAGCAAGATAGACTTTTTTCTCTTCAACAAACTCTAGATGGCGGCTATATTTTGGGCGGTTCCTCCGAATCCGGCAAGAGTGGGGATAAAACGCAGGCTAATAAAGGCGGTACCGATTATTGGGTAGTAAAGCTGGATAGATTTATTACTAAAAATCAAACTATTACTTTCCCGCCCATTACGAATAAAACCTTAGGTCAGGCACCTTTTACCCTATCAGCTACGGCTAGTTCGGGTTTGCCGGTGAGCTTTCAAGTTATGTCTGGGCCGGCTACCATTAATAAAAATATAATAACACTCACTGCCGCTGGGACCGTGAAGGTAAAAGCCTTTGTATTGGGCACGGATACTTACCGACCAGCTGAAGCTATTGTTTCCTTTTTCGTAGATCCTCCGGGAGCTGTCAGAAAAGAATGGGATAAAACCTTAGGGGGCAGTAATAACGAATTTGGATTATTTTTTCAACTCTCTCTTGATGGCGGTTATATTCTGGGGGGGTATTCTAATTCGGGTAAAAGCGGTGATAAATCTGAAGAAGTATCAGGCACCTGGATTGTAAAGATAAAATCGGATGGCAGCAAGGACTGGGATAAAGTTATTTATAGCGGCGGTAGTGATAATTTATACTCCCTGCAACAAACCAATGATGGAGGCTATATTCTGGGGGGTAGTGGCAGTGATTACAGGATAATGAAGCTAAAAGCCGACGGTAGCATAGAATGGGACAAAACTATCGGGGGTAGTGGCTTGGATAACTTAAGTTTGGTTAAACAGAGTAGCGATGGGGGCTATATTTTGGTTGGGTATTCTTACTCAGGCAAAAGCAGAGATAAAACTGAAGCTTCTTATGGTGCTTGGGTAGTGAAGATAACAGCGGATGGTACGAAAGAATGGGATAAAGTTATTAGTCGTATTAGGATAACCTCACTCCAACCCACTCGCGACGGGGGGTATATCCTGGGAGGAGGTTCTGTTGATTATTGGGTAGCGAAGCTAAAGGCCGATGGCAGCATGGAATGGGATAAAACCATTGGGGGAGCAGGTGAGGATGCTTTACGCGTAGTGCATCAGATCCGCGATGGCAGCTATATTCTTGGGGGGTATTCTTATTCGGGAATATCTGGCGATAAATCCGAAGATAGTAAAGGTGACTATGATTATTGGATTGTCAAGTTAAAGGTGGATGGCAGCAAGGAATGGGATAAAACTATTGGCGGAAACCGTAGTGATAATTTAAACTCCCTGCAACAAACCAATGATGGAGGTTATATTCTGGGTGGGAATTCAAATTCTGGCATCAGCGGCGATAAATCACAAGTAAGTAGAGGTAGGGATGATTATTGGATTGTAAAACTGAATACCAGTGGAGCTAAAATTTGGGATAAAACCTTTGGCGGAGATAAAAATGATTACTTAGGTACAGTACAACAAACTTTGGATGGGGGATATATTCTTGGGGGCGCGTCTGAATCGGGTAAAAATGGCGATAAATCCGAAGCTACTAATGGGTATATGGATTACTGGGTAATAAAAATAAAAGAAGAGGAACCTCTAACGTCTCAATGGAATATGCGCTACGGGGGTTCGGGCCAGGATAACTTTACTACAGTAATTAAGACAAAGGATGGTGGTTACTTATCCGGTGGTTACACCAACTCAAATAAGAGTGGGGATAAAACACAAGCAAGCCAAGGGAAGCAAGATTACTGGATTGTCAAATCAGATAAGAACGGCAAAAAAGAATGGGACCAACGTTATGGGGGTAGTGGCGAGGATTACCTGAATTCTATTATTTCAACCAGTGATGGCGGGTATTTACTGGCGGGCAGTTCTTTGTCGGATAAAAGCGGAGATAAAAGCCAGACCAGCCAAGGCGATCGGGATTACTGGATTGTTAAGATAGATGCCCAAGGCACGAAGCAGTGGGACAAACGCTATGGCGGCTCGGATTACGATGAGCTCAAGCAAGTTATTCAACTACCTTCTGGCCGCTATCTTCTGGCTGGTACGAGCAGTTCTCCGGCCAGTGGCGACAAACGTCCGGGTAGTCAGGGCGGACAAGACTACTGGGTACTCAAAATCTCGGCTACCGGGGAGAAGATCTGGGACAAACGTTACGGGGGTTCCGGTGAAGACGTACTGGAAGGTTTGGCTCCTACCCTGGACGGCGGCTTGTTGCTGGGCGGCACTTCTACTTCAGGCGTAAGCGGGGATAAAACCCAGGCCAGCCGCGGCAACTCTGATTTTTGGCTGGTGCGCATTGATGGAGATGGAAACTTGCTTTGGGACAAACGCTATGGGGGCAGTGGGGAAGACCAGTTACTAGCCCTGGGCAGCACCGGTACTAGTTCGGGTAACTTCTTTGTGGCGGGCACAAGTACGTCGGGTAAAGGCGGCGATAAAACGCAGGCCGGTCAAGGAGGCAAAGATTATTGGTTCTTGAAGCTCAACAGCAAAGGCGGTAAGCTCTGGGATAAAGTGTATGGCGGCAGCCAGGACGAAGAACTCCGTTCGGTTATTCTCACTCAGGAGGGCGGTTACTTGCTAGGCGGAAGTTCAACTTCTAATAAGAGCGGCGACAAAACGGAAGCAAGTCAAGGTAAGAAAGATTACTGGCTGGTGAAAACCAATGACAAAGGCCAACTGCAATGGGATAAGCAATTAGGCGGAAGTGGCGAAGAAGAACTACGCACGGTTCTGGAACTAGCTGAAGGCAGCTATGTGGCGGGTGGTCGTTCCACCTCGGGGTAAGTGGAGATAGAACCCAGCCGAGTCAAGGCAGTACCGACTACTGGCTCGTGAAATTCTCTGCTCCAACCAGTTCGATCGTAGCCGAAAGAGAAGCTACTCCAGCTGAGGAAGCTGTTTCTGTTACTCGGACTTTGACTGCTTATCCGAACCCGTTCCAAGGCAGAGTAACCGTGCAATTTACCTTACCACAAAGCCAATCGGCAATCATCAAAGTCTATGACAATCAAGGAAAAGAAATTACAACTTTGTTTAACAGCCAGGCGCAAGCTAATCTAACCTACCATGTAGAATGGCAAGCAAGTACAAAACCCGCTGGTTTGTACTTACTGCAACTGCAAACACCTAGCCTCCGCCAACAGGAGAAATTGATTTTAGTTAAATAATTTCACTTTGCAACCAACCAGCAGTTCTGCTTTCTGGCTTGGCTGCAGAGTACCCCTTTTAATAATTTAATAGTTAGCAAAACCTTTGAACAAGAAATCTTGGCAGTAATTTTTTAGATTTTTGCGGATTTCTTAACTGGAATTTGAATCCTGTTATAGTACTACTAATTAAATATCGATAAATTTCTTTAACTTATTTGTCTTTCCACACACCTTTAAATCCCACTATTATGAAACAAGTTTTACTTTGTTCTGGGCAAGCCCCAAGTGGTTATATCCGGAACCTTTACCAGCAGTTGTGCCCGTTAAGGCAAAAAGGTTTGCTGTTATTAATGGAGAATAAGCCATTAAAAATAAAGATCTTATCCCCATTATTTGTAAACCTTATTCTACTTTTTACTTTATTATCTTCCTCTAATCCTGCTTTCTCCCAATATAAAAAGGTAGTACCAGCCAAAGCTCCCGTAACCGTTTCTATCCCCGCTGATAAGGACAATGCTATATCTTCGACTAATTCTACAAAAAATGAAGGCTCCCTAGTCAATCTTCATGTAGGCAGAACCGGAACCCAGGGCGGGAATACAGTACAAAGAGCCTTATTTCACTTTGACCTTAGCCGCATTCCGGCCGGAAGTAAAATTAATGCCGCTACTCTTACCTTAACTGTAACGAGAGCCAAGGGAATGGTTCCGGTAGCTTTGCATAAATTAACCGCCAATTGGGGAGAATTAGAGTCCACCTGGAGCCATGCTTCTTTACCTGGTACCCCCTGGACTACCCCCGGCGGCGATTTTAATCCAACGGCTTCTGCCAGTACGGGTGATGTTGCAACAGGTCCTTTGGTTATTTCTGATTTAACCGCTGATGTTCAAGCCTGGGTAGATAACCCAGCGGGTAACTTTGGGTGGCTTTTAAAAGTAGTAAACGAGGAACCTACCTTTACGGCTAAGCTCATTGCTTCACGAGAAAATACTGTTGAATCCCTCCGGCCCATTCTGAGTATCACCTATACCCTTAACGAAGGCTGGGACCAGCGCTATGGCGGTTTGGGCAACGAAGGCTTTACCACTATTATTAAAACAGCGGATGGCGGCTATTTATCCGGTGGTTATACCAACTCTAACGTGAGCGGCGATAAAACCCAACCTAGTCAGGGCAAAAATGATTATTGGATTGTAAAAAGTGATGACTTGGGCAAGAAACTCTGGGACAAACGCTTTGGGGGTACGGATGATGATTACCTGAATCGCATTATTCAAACGAAAGACGGCGGTTTCTTATTAGCGGGGTCTTCCTTATCGGGTAAAAATGGCGATAAAACAGAGACAAGCCGGGGAAACCGGGATTACTGGGTAGTAAAAATAAATAAGGAGGGCACTAAGCAATGGGATAAACGGTACGGAGGCTCGGGCTACGACGAGCTCAAAAAAGTTATTCAACTTTCTACCGGCGAATACATTTTAGCAGGTTACAGCAACTCCCCGGCTGGCGGCGATAAAAGCCAAAATAGCCAGGGCAAAAACGACTTCTGGATTGTTAAAATAAACAATACAGGTAGCAAAATTTGGGATAAACGCTACGGTGGTAACTTAGATGAGGCTTTAGGAGGCATTGTGCAGACCTCAGATGAGGGCTATTTGTTAGGTGGCAGTTCCTTATCAGGCAAGAGCGGCGATAAAAGCAGAGTAAACCGTGGAGGCAACGATTTCTGGTTAATCCGGTTGGATAAAGATGGTACTAAAATCTGGGATAAAACCTATGGTGGCAGCGGTCACGACGAAGTTTATTCTGTCGGAAAAGTAGGCAACAATTTCTTTATCTCTGGCCAGAGTAATTCTCCCGCCGGCGGCGATAAAACGTTGGGCAGTCAGGGCGGTAAAGATTTTTGGTTGATGAAAATTTCGAGTACAGGTGCTAAAGTGTGGGACCAGCGCTATGGCGGCAGTTTAGACGAAGAATTACGGGCTAGTATCCAGACGCGGGATGGCGGGTATTTACTGGCTGGTAAATCGTTCTCAAATAAAAGTGGCGACAAAACCCAAGACAGCCAAGGCAGTAGCGATTACTGGATCGTGAAAACCGATGCCAACGGCAAATACCAGTGGGATAAACGCTACGGGGGCATCGATGCCGAAGAACTTCGGGCAGTTATTCAAGGAAATGACGGTAGCTTCTTGCTGGCCGGTAAATCAACCTCGGGGGTGAGTGGCAATCGAACCCAACCCAGCCAGGGCGGTTATGATTTTTGGCTGGTGAAGGTAGCCCCGGAAACTACACCCATTGTAACAGCCAGAGAAATCATGTTGGTAGCAGAACCGGCAGCAGAAGCAACACTCAGTCTGCTCCAGGCTCACCCCAATCCGTCTTCGGGTACGTTTATAATTAGTTTTGCTTTGCCCCAAACGCAACCTGCTCAAGTAAAAGTGTACAATAGCCAAGGCGGGGAAGTAGCCAATTTGTTTACCGGTGAGGCGCAAGCCAACCAAAAATATCAGGTTGAATGGCAAGCCGGAAAGCAAGCATCTGGAATGTATCTATTGCAACTACAAACCCCAACGCAAAAGCAACAACAGAAATTACTATTAACGAAGTAATAAAAGTAAATATATGCGTCTCATAAAGCCGGGTAGTATCTTCTATCCGGCTTAATTTTGTGATACAGTTTTTAAATATTTTTGGCAGTTAGGGCTCATCCATTACAATAAAAAGTACTCTAAAATTTATCCTTTCGCTACCTACTATCAGCCTGGTTGCGCCTCTTTTTATCCTTTCAATCTCCAGAACTTTTAAGCAAAAACATTTAGTAAAATTCAGTATAAATGCTTAATTTATAGAGTAAATAAAAGAATATCAACTGCCTTTATTTACTAATTCTACTTTCTGGCTGTCAATCTTTCAGCTGCTGGTGAGCCGGTAGTCTCGTGCCTTTATATTTTACTTTTACCTTAATTAATTGCCCTATCCAATGAAACTATCATTACTCTTTTTCTGCCTAAACTTTAAATTTTTTAATATCTGCAGGCAATGTCTACTTCTTATGTTGCTATTCTGGGCTACTTCTTTAATTAGAGTTTTTGCCCAAGACAAGATCTGGGATAATACTTTAGGGGGATACCAATCAGATGAGCTTAAAGCTATGGTAGTAACACCAGATAGGGGTTACTTACTGGGTGGTACTTCCTGGACTGGGAAAAGCGGTGATAAAAGTACGAGCAGAAGAGGGGCCAATGATTATTGGGTACTAAAGACAGATAAAAACGGAATAAAGGAATGGGATAAAAGCTTTGGGGGAAGCGGCCAGGATGAATTACAGACCATGATAGCTACCCCGGATGGTGGCTTTTTGTTAGGTGGGTTCTCCTCTTCAGGTAAAAGCGGCGAGAAAAGTGAAGCAAACCGAGGAGGAAACAACGGAACTTATGACTACTGGGTGGTAAAAATTGGTGCCAATGGCACTAAACAATGGGATAAAACCTTTGGCAGCAATGATTTTGATGAATTAAAAACTCTGGTAGCTACCCCGGACGGCGGTTACCTGCTAGGCGGTTCTTCGCAATCTGGCGGAATAAGTGGCGATAAGACCCAGGAGAATAAGGGTTGGATTGACTATTGGGTGATAAAAGTAGATGCAAAAGGAAACAAACTCTGGGATAAGACTTACGGCGGCAACGATGAAGATAAATTATTATCCATGGTAACTACTCCTGATGGGGGATATTTACTGGGAGGGCATTCTACATCGGGCAAGAGTGGAGATAAAAGTGAAACAAACAGGGGTTTACTCCAAAGAGGGTTTTATGAAACTTCGGACTACTGGGTAGTAAAGGTAGATGCCAATGGAAATAAAATCTGGGATAAAACCTTTGGGGGCAGCGAAGCCGATCACTTAACAACAATAGCACTTACAAAGGATGGGGGTTATTTGCTGGGGGGCAGCTCTTATTCTACCGCTAGTGGCGACAAAACGGAAGTTAGCCGGGGTAGTGGTGATTATTGGCTCGTTAAAATAAATAGTAACGGTAAGAAGCTATGGGATAAAACCTTAGGTGGGAATGATTATGATCAGCTTACGGCTATTGTTACTATTCCGGGTTATGGCTATCTGTTGGGAGGCTGGTCTTTCTCTGGTATAGCAGGCGATAAGTTAGAAGCCAATCGGGGCCGCGAAGGATATACAACGTATGATTATTGGATTATTAAAATAGATGAAAATGGCAATAGAAGTTGGGATAAAACCATTGGGGGGAATCTGAATGACGAATTAGCGGCTTTAGCGGTTACCGATAAGGGTTACTTGCTCGCCGGAACTTCCAGTTCGGCTCAAAGTGGTGATAAAAGCGAACCCGAAAGAGTAAATGATTACTGGATAGTAGAACTGCAGGAAAGCGGCAAAAACTGGCAGAGCATTACCTTTGAACCTGTCTTAAACAAAACATTAGATAATAAGCCTTTTCCGCTTTTCGTTTCTTCTAGTTCAAAACTACCGGTTACCTTAAGCGTGGTCTCCGGCCCGGCTATTCTTAAAAATAATATAATTACCCTCACTGGTACAGGCTTGGTTACCATTAAAGCTTCGCAGGCCGGCGATGACCGCTATTTCCCGGCTCAGGATGTTTACCGTAGCTTTCTGGTTGAGAATGTATCAGCGTTTACCAAACTCTGGGACAAACGTTACGGGGGCAATTTTTATGATTACTTCGAAACCATTATCTCCACCCCGGAAGGCGGCTATTTACTGGGAGGAGATTCAGATTCGGAAAGGAGTAGCGATAAAAGCGAAGCTAGCCGGGGCCGCAACGATTACTGGATAGTAAAGACAGACAGTAAAGGCGTTAAACTTTGGGATAAACGCTTTGGCGGAAATGGCATTGAGAATTTAGGGGCTCTGGTGCCCACTCCAGATGGTGGTTATTTGCTGGGTGGTTTTTCCGATACTGGCAAAAATGGCGATAAAACCCAACCGAATAAAGGTTATTTGGGATCTACTGATTACTGGATTATAAAGCTAGATTCTGATGGCAATAAAATTTGGGATAAGACCTTTGGTAGTAATTTCTCCGAATTTCTTACTGTAATTATTCCTACAGCAGATGGCGGCTATTTATTAGGTGGTTATTCTAACTCGGATAATGGAGCTGACAAAACGGAAGCTAGTAGAGGGGAACGTTCGTTTGACTACTGGTTAGTAAAGATAGATGGCACTGGTACTAAACAATGGGATAAAACTTTTGGGGGTATTGGCGATGATAATTTAACTTCTATTATTTCTACTCGCGATGGCGGTTATTTGGTGGGCGGCTTTTCAAACTCAGGGAAAGAGGGAGATAAGTCGGAAGCTAATAAAGGTCATTCAACGGCGGACTTTTGGGTGGTTAAGATAGATGGCTCGGGCAACAAACAATGGGATAAAACCTTGGGTGGCACTGGAACCGACGAACTGAGTGGCCTGCTGGAGATCGCCAATGGAAGATTTTTGTTAAGTGGTTCTTCGGATTCAAAAATAAGTGGCGATAAAACGCAGAACAGTTATGGGGGCAAAGATTATTGGTTACTCCAGATGGATGATAAAGGCAAGAAACTCTGGGATAAAACGTACGGGGGAAATAGCAGAGATAAATTAAATACTCTTGCCACTACCCTGGATGGTGGTTACTTACTCGGTGGGGAATCTAATTCTAAAATAAGTGGTGCTAAAAGCCAGATTAATCGAGGCGGTACGGATTATTGGGTAATCAAAATAAATAATAGCGGGGAGATACTCTGGGATAAAACTATTGGCGGTACTGGTAACGATGAGTTATTCTCTGTAATGGTAAATCCGGATGGCAGTTATTTATTAGGCGGAACTTCCAGGTCAGAGATAGGAGGTGAGAAAAGTGAAGCTAGCAGAGGCTTCGCCGATTACTGGTTGGTGAAAACAAAAGAAGCCCAGCCCTTTACTGCTCAGTGGAATATGCGTTACGGTGGTTCGGGTACGGATAATCTTACTTCCGTGACTAAAACTTCGGATGGAGGTTACTTAAGTGGGGGGTACACCAACTCCGGCGTGGGTGGAGACAAAAGCCAGCCGAGTCAGGGCAAATATGATTATTGGATTGTGAAAAGTGATAAAAATGGCAAAAAACTCTGGGACAAACGCTATGGCGGCAGCGAAGATGATTTTCTTAACCGCGTCTATCCCACCAGAGACGGCGGGTATTTACTCGGTGGTAGTTCGCTATCGGGAAATAGCGGCGATAAAACGGAAGCTAACCGGGGCAATTGGGATTACTGGATTGTAAAAGTAGATAAACAGGGCAACAAAGAATGGGATAAAACTTTTGGCGGCAGTAGTTCCGATAACCTCCGGAAAGTGTTGCAACTACCATCCGGCGAGTACGTGTTAGGTGGCAACAGCGGTTCTCCTAAAAGCGGGGATAAAAGCCAGGCTAGTTGGGGTAGTAGTGATTACTGGATTATAAAGCTCAGCAGCACCGGCGAAAAGCTCTGGGATAAACGCTATGGTGGCAACCTGGAAGAAAAACTAGGTAGCTTTAGCGACACACAAGGTGGGGGCTTTTTGCTGGCAGGTAGTTCTTACTCGGGCATCAGCGGCGATAAAAGTCAAGTAAGCCAGGGCAATAACGATTTCTGGCTGGTGCAAATTGATCAGGATGGAAACTTACTCTGGGAAAAAACCTTGGGCGGCAATGGGCAGGAGGAGGTGTACACTTTAGGAAGAAGCAATGGTACTAACTTGTTTGTGGCGGGCACGAGTACCTCCGGTAAGAGTGGCGACAAGAGCCAGGCGAGTAGGGGTAAAAAAGACTACTGGCTAGTAAAGATAGATGCCAAGGGAACCAAACTCTGGGATAAAACGTACGGCGGCAGCCAGGACGACGAATTACGCTTTAGTGAGTTTGCCACCGGTGGGCATTATATTCTGGCTGGGTACTCGTATTCAGGTATCGGCGGTGATAAAACGCAAGCCAGCCAAGGCAGTAGTGATTATTGGATAGTAGAAGCAGATGAAAAAGGCGAAAAAATAGTGGATCAGCGATTTGGTGGTAGTGGCACCGAAGAACTAAGAACAATCTTTCAAACCAAAGACGGTGGGTTGCTCTTAGGTGGTCGCTCCGACTCGGGCGTGAGTGGCGATAGAACGCAGCCCAGCCAAGGAGGAATGGATTACTGGCTCGTGAAAGTAGCTCCGGTAAGCAGTCCGATTGTAGCAGCCAGAGAAGCCCTGCCAATGACCACTGAGCCAGTAAAGGAAGCCAAGCTAAACTTGTTAAAAGTGTACCCAAATCCATTCAGAGACAGAGTAACCGTGAGCTTTACTTTACCCCAAACGCAACCAGTTAGTGTGAAGGTGTACAATAACCAAGGTAAAGAATTAACAACTTTGTTCCGGGGCGAAGCCAAAGCCGATCAAACGTATGAAGTAGAATGGCAAGCGAACAACCAAGCCGCTGGTTTGTACTTTTTACAAATGCAAACCCCTACTACACCCCAGCAACAAAAACTGCTCTTAACGAGGTAAATAAAGCAAAATTTACTAAAAGCCGGCTAGGATCTATCCTGCCCGGCTTTTTTTATTCTGAAAGGTAAAGGCTACCTTCTACTGTTTCGCTTAAGAGAATGGGCTACTTTTGCAATATTCCAAGCCTTGTTTTTGGGATTTACTGGTAAAAACACGTACTAATTGCAGTTAAGCTAATACATGGCTATTGCTTATGTAGAATAATTTTATGCAGCAGAGCTAAACATTATACTAATAAAGAAGGGCTAATTGCTTCTTCTAACAAGAACGATCCAATTAAAAATAAAAATTATTTTAAATTAATAGGTAACAATCTGCCTGCTAGCGGAATTTAGGAATACATCTGCAAATGGGAGTTATCTATTTCAACTATTGCAAATTACCCAATCAATTTTTTATGTAGAAATAGTAAAATCCTAAAAGCAGAACACGATTTCAGGTTTAACAATAGCATTATTTTACTCACTAATATTTTACATTCTATGAAAAAACCTTTATCTAATTTCAGCAGGGTTTCATTAACCCCGGTATTAGCGCCCAGGTGGCGTGGCTTCTCCGTTATATTGTTACTTCTTTTAACGCTTCCGGTTCTCACTTTTGCCCAAAATAAAATTTGGGATAAAACTATTGGCAGCAGCGATTGGGATGTATTAAGTAGTATCCAACAAACCCAGGACGGGGGTTATATTCTCGGTGGCTACTCCGGTTCCAATATCAGTGAGGATAAATCTCAAAATAGTAGAGGCGGTGATGACTTTTGGGTAGTAAAATTAAATGCAAGTGGCGCTAAAGTTTGGGACAGAACCTTGGGTGGTACTTCCGATGATTTCTTAACTTCCATACAGCAAACCAGCGACGGCGGCTATATTCTGGGCGGCAGATCACAGTCGGGTATAGGAGGCAATAAATCACAAGCTAGTAAAGGCGAATGGGATTATTGGGTAGTAAAATTAGCCGCTAATGGTACCAAAGCCTGGGATAAAACTTTAGGCGGCAGCGGAAACGACTATTTGTATTCAGTGCGTCAAACCAGCGATGGCGGTTATATTTTAGGAGGTTGGTCAGACTCGGGTATTGGTGGCAATAAAACCCAGGCCAATAAAGGCGAATCGGACTACTGGGTTGTAAAATTAAATGCTAATGGTAGCCAGCTTTGGGATAAAACTTTTGGTGGTAACCAGGCCGATGAATTAGCGGCCTTGGAGCAGACCAATGATGGTGGCTATATTCTGGGTGGTTTTTCTTCTTCTGGTATAAGTGGCGATAAATCGCAAAATTCCCGAGGCTTTAAAGATTACTGGGTTATCAAAATTTCCGCTAATGGTAATAAATCCTGGGATAGAACCTATGGTGGTGCTTCCGATGATAATTTAACTTCTTTGCACCAAACCAACGATGGCGGCTATATTCTAGGGGGATCTTCTTACTCCGAAATAAGCGGTGAAAAATCTCAAGCCAATAAAGGAGATACAGATTATTGGGTAATAAAAATAGGTGCTAATGGTACGAAAGCTTGGGATAAAACCTACGGCGGAAACCAAGCCGATGATTTAGCAGCTTTGCAGCAAACCTCAGATGGGGGCTATGTTCTGGGCGGTACTTCCCGTTCAGGTCTTAGCGGCGATAAATCCCAGACAAGTAAAGGTATAGAAGATTTTTGGGTAGTTAAACTGAAAGCCAATGGCAGTAAATTCTGGGAAAGAACCCTTGGTGGATCTCCCAATCCTAATCCTTTAGCTTCTCTGCAACAAACCAGCGATGGTAATTACATTCTGGGTGGTTCTTCTATTAATGATGCTTCCGGCGATAAATCCGAAGATTCTAAAGGCTCTAATGATTATTGGATCGTAAAACTGGATAACAGTAATACCAATATTAGCCAAACCATCAATTTCAAACCTATTCCTTATAAAAGTTTAGGCGATGCGCCATTTGCTCTATCTGCCACCGCCACTTCCGGGTTGCCTGTCTCTTTTAGTGTAGTATCTGGCCCGGCAACTATAAACAACAATATGGTTACGGTAACAGGTTTAGGCGAAGTAACCATTAAAGCTTATCAGGCCGGGAATGCAAATTATCTACCCGCCGAAGCCACCCGTACTTTTTTAGTTCGCAACGATATTCAAAAACCCTGGGATAAAACCTTTGGGGGTACTAATCTGGACAAGCTTACTGCTATGGTGGCTACGGAGGATGGCGGCTATTTGCTAGGAGGTTCTTCATTATCCGGCATCAGCGGCAATAAAACTCAGGCCAACAGAGGAAGAGAAGACTACTGGTTGGTAAAAACCGATAAACAAGGCAAAAAACTTTGGGACAATTCTTACGGCGGCAAAGGAGTCGATAATCTTACTTCTATTTTAGCTACTCCCGATGGGGGATATTTACTGGGCGGTTCTTCAGCTTCGGGTATTTCTGGAGATAGAAGTCAGGTAAACCGGGGAGGAACCGATTATTGGGTTGTAAAAATAGATAGCGAAGGAAACAAGCTTTGGGATAAAGCTTACGGCGGCAATATGGCCGATAATTTAACCGTGTTGCTGGCTACTGCCGATGGAAATTATTTGTTGGGTGGCGCCTCGACCTCGGGTGTTACCGGCGATAAAAGCCAGGCCAGTAAAGGCGATACCGACTATTGGGTAATAAAAATAAACGAAGACGGTGACAAGCTTTGGGATAGATCTTACGGTGGCAATAAAGCAGACGAGTTAGCGGCTATTGTCGCTTCAGATAATGGCGGTTATTTACTGGGTGGTTCTTCGGCTTCGGGCATTAGCGGCAATAAGAGCCAAACCGCCCGTGCCAAAAAAGATTACTGGGTAGTACGTATTCAGGAAAACGGCGCTAAAATCTGGGATAAAACTTTTGGCGGTTCTCTGGATGCTTTTGAGCAAGGCGGCTGCGACCCCTCCACCGGAGAAGATTGCAATTTCTACTTCGGGGAATCTATTCTATCGTCTCTAGTAGCTACTCCGGATGGTGGCTTTTTGCTGGGCGGCTCTTCCAACGCCAATCAAGGTGCTGAGAAAAGTGAAGATAACCTGGGCGGCGACGAATATTCTTACTTTATAAAAAGCTATTGGGTAGTAATGATAGATCAGGATGGCCAAAAAGTATGGGATAAAACTTATCAGGGCATCTCAGATGCCCCATCCGATGGCCAGGGCTGGTTCTTTGTAACCGGAAATTCTATCCTGAACAAGATTGTTCCAATGGCTGATGGGGATTATTTACTGGCGGGTACTTCTAATGGCAGTAAAGGAGCTAGCAAAAGTGAAGATCCCCGGTTTGAAGATCCGGAATCGCCGGCACGGGATGATTATTGGGTAATAAAAATAGACGGAGAAGGTACTAAAAAGTGGGACCGTGTTGTAGGAGGTTTCAGCAATGACTTTTTAGCAGATATTGTTCCGGCAGGTGAGGGCGAATATGTGTTGGGTGGTTCTTCGGCTTCGGGCATAGGCGCAGATAAGAGTCAAGCAAACTGGGACCCGAGCGGCAATTATTATCAAAGATCTGACTACTGGATCGTAAAAATAAAAGTAGAAGAACAACCGCTTTCGGCTCAATGGAATAATCGTTACGGCGGTGCGGGTAACGATGCCTTTACGGTAGTTATTAAAACCGCTGATGGCGGATACCTGTCAGGTGGCTATACCAATTCCGGCATAAGTGGCGATAAAAGCCAAAGCAGCCGCGGCCTGAATGATTACTGGATTGTGAAATCTAATGCTGCAGGGAAAAAGCTCTGGGACAAACGTTTTGGTGGTACCGGTGATGATTATCTGAACACCATTATTCAAACTTCTGATGGCGGCTTTTTACTCGGGGGTAGCTCGCTTTCGGAAGTGAGTGGCGATAAAACGCAAGCCAGCCGCGGTAACCGCGATTTCTGGATCGTGAAAATTAGTAGCACGGGCATTAAGCAATGGGATAAACGCTACGGCGGCAGTGGCTATGATGAACTCAAGAAAGTACTCCAACTCTCAAACGACGAATACGTGCTGGCAGGCTTGAGCAACTCCCCGGTAAGCGGCGATAAAACCCAGGCTAGCCGGGGCGGACAAGACTTCTGGGTGGTAAAAATCTCGGGTAACGGTACTAAGATTTGGGATAAACGTTACGGCGGTTCCTTAAACGAGAACCTGGAAGGTTTAGCCTTAACCCTGGACGGCGGGTATTTACTGGGCGGCAGTTCGTACTCGGGTATTAGCGGCGACAAAACGCAGAACAGCCGGGGCGGCAGCGATTATTGGGTAATCCGGGTAAATAGCGCGGGCACAAAGGTGTGGGACAAACGTTTTGGCGGAAGTGGCGAAGACAACCTAATGGACTTGGGTAGTACGGGCACGAACACGGGTAACTTCTTTATTGCCGGGCACAGTACCTCCGGCGCCGAAGGAGATCGCAGCCAAAATAGCCAGGGTGGCAAAGATTTCTGGATGCTTAAAATAAACGCTAGTGGCGACAAATTATTCGATAAGCGCTTTGGCGGCAGCAGTGATGAAGGGCTGCGCACAATCTTGCTGACCAGTGATGGCGGCTACTTACTGGCGGGCCGTTCCGAGTCGGACCAAAGTGGGGATAAGACTCAAGGCAACCAGGGTTCGAGTGATTACTGGATCGTAAAAACTACCAGCACCGGCGAAATGCTCTGGGACAAACGCTTTGGTGGCAATGGCTACGACGAAATCCGGACGGCGGCCCAAACGGAAGATGGTGGTTTTATCTTGGGAGGAAGGTCAGATTCCGACGCGAGTGGCGATAGAACGCAGCCCAGCCAGGGTGGGTACGATTACTGGTTAGTGAAAGTAGCTCCGCAAAACAGCCCAATAATAGCTGAAAGACAAGTTGCTCCGGTAGTACCCGCTACGGTGCAGGAGGCTACACTTGACCTGCTGAAAGCGTATCCTAATCCTTTCCGGGAAAAAGTAAAAGTAAACTTTACTTTACCGCAAACGCAACCAGCCAGTGTAAAGGTGTACGACAATCAAGGTAGAGAAATAACTACCTTGTTCCAGGGCGAAGCCAAAGCTGATCAGAAGTATGAAGTAGAATGGCAAGCCAGTAATAAAGCAGCCGGAATGTACTTCTTACAACTGCAAACTCCTACTACTCGTCAGCAACAAAAAATACTCCTGACGAAGTAAATAATTCTAATTGTATAAGTAAGCCGGGTAGCAAGAATGCTATCCGGCTTACTTTTTTTTCTGGAGTAATACCAATGCCGATAATTGCTAAGCTTTCTATACTTACTCCTATTCTCCGTCTATTATATTTACTTTATTTAGAAAATAGTAAAATAGCGGAGGCAGATGTAATAGATAGCATGGAATTACTCTCTGATTTAAAGAACACCATGGGTAAGAACATAACCTGTTAATTCAACGGTGCTATTAAGACCTGCCTTTTTTAATATATTTTTGCGGTGAGTTCTTACTGTTTCCTGGCTGATACATAAGCTTTCGGCAATAAGGCGGCTGCTATACCCTTTTAACAAGAGCTTTATAATGTCCCGCTCCCGGGCACTGAATACTTCTTCTGATTTATTGAACTGCAGACTTTGCGGGTTGATATGAAAAATCTCCTGCGTATAACGGTTCATTTGCAAAGCTTGTGGTACTTGGGTAACCCCCAAGTAAGAGATGTCGGTATAGATGTTGGAGAAAACAAAAGGAATTTTATCTTCATCAAAGTACAGCGGAATGCACTGATGTTGAACCGTAATTATTTTGCCATCTTTTCTTCGGGCCCGGTAAAAGTAAACGAAAAAGATCAGCTCTCTTTCTTCTACCGGCCGGCTTTTAAAATACTGCATGCCTAATTGGGTTACCAATATGTTAAACTTAGTATCTTCCGGCAAACCAAATTGCATCGAGAACTCGGCATCCTGAGCTAATATTTCGGCTGCCGAGTAACCGCTCACCTCTTCGCAATCGCCGTGTACCAAACCCATGTGCCAAGTACTTAGATTAGACACAATAACAAAGAAATGGCCAATGGTCCATAAATTTTTTACTAAAGGATGATTGGCTAATTGTTGCTGGTATTGATTATCTGAGACCAGAAAAGGATGCTGGTCAAGTTTCAATGCTTTTTTAAGGTCTAGTGCCAAGTTTTGCATAATCAAAAGTTTAATTAGTCGGCGAAATGTACTTATCTAAAAATACCCCAATTGGGGTATTGATTGTTCTTTTCCTTAACTCTAATTTAGTCGAAACATTTCAAACCCTAAAGATTTCGTTATATTTTTTCAAAGTTTAGTATTATACGCTTTTAATGAAGTATTAAAAATAAAAAATTTAAGAGATTGTATTAAACCTCATTCCCCAACTCTTTCTCCGGCCGGAGAAGGAGTGCTAATCTCAATAGGAGCTTTGCCCAAATCCCTCTCCGGCCCGAGAGGGATTTGCTTAGGGCGAGATTAAAAAAAGCTTAGCTAAATGATGCAGCAAGCCTATGAAAAAAATTGGAGTAATACTAGCTGCTCCTACTTCAATTTTGTTCGCTACCAAAAAGTTAATTTTCCATAGTTATACTTAATCATTATTTAAAACTTAATAAATAATATTTAGTAAATAATTAAGAATTTACTAAATATAGAATAAAAGGAAAGCACCGCAACATACTTTTCTTTACCGGCTCTTCTTCTGGCAGCTGAAGCTAAAGGTCTGCTTGCCATCTTTTAACCAAAACGCATTTTGTACTTCTTCTTTAATATAACCAATTCTTTTATGCAAACACCTTTATCTCTTTTTGGCCTAACTCAACTAAATCGGGCTATGGTGCCTGATTGGCGATTTATTAGCCTTTATCTATTATTAATTCTGTGCTTTCAATCTAAAACCTTTGCCCAAAATATAATCTGGAATAAAACTTTTGGCGGTAGTAATCAGGAAGTGCTAAGCTCAGTACAACGGACGAATGATGGAGGCTACATTCTGGGAGGTTGGTCCGGTTCCGGAATCAGCGGTAATAAAACGGTAGCTTCGAAAGGAGCGAATGATTTCTGGGTAGTAAAGCTTAAGGCGGATGGCAGCAAAGAATGGGAAAAAGCCATTGGCAGTGAGGGAAATGATCACCTGGTTTCGGTACAACAGACCCGTGATGGCGGCTTCATTCTAGGTGGTGTTTCTGACGGCGGAGTATCCGGTGATAAAACGGAAGATCGTAGAGGTAGAGCCTATACCTGGGATTATTGGATAGTAAAATTAAATGCCAATGGCAGCAAAGAATGGGATAAAACTTTTGGTGGCGGGGAGGGAGATTGGGGAGATGAATTAACTTCCCTTCAGCAAACCAGTGATGGTGGGTATATTCTGGGAGGATGGACGGATTCTGGCAAATCAGGAGATAAATCCGAAGGGAATAAAGGCGTCTACGATTTTTGGATAGTAAAAATAAAGTCCGATGGCAGCAAAGAATGGGATAAAACGATTGGGGGTGATAATGGGGATTATTTAACCTCAATGCAGCAAACCCGTGATGGCGGGTATATTCTGGGAGGCGCATCTGGTTCCGGAAAAAGCGGTGATAAAACTCAAGCCAATAAAAGCGGAGATTATTGGGTAGTAAAGCTGAAGTCCGATGGCAGCAAAGAATGGGATAAAACGATTGGGAGTGATAATGGGGATTATTTAACCTCGGTGCAGCAAACCCGTGATGGCGGGTATCTGCTAGGTGGATATTCTTCTTCTGGTATTAATGGCCATAAATCAGAAGCTTCAAAAGGCAGTGATGATTATTGGATTGTGCAGCTGCAGGCCGATGGCAGCAAAGTTTGGGATAAAACCATTGGTGGAAAGAATTACGATCAATTAACTTCCCTTCAGCAAACCAGTGATGGCGGGTATATTCTAGGTGGATATTCTAATTCTAAGCCGAGTGGGGATAAATCTGAAGAGAGAAATGGAGAGGAAGGGGAAGGCTACTTTAACACTTCAGATTATTGGGTAGTAAAGTTAAATGCCGACAGAAGTAAAGTTTGGGACAAAACCGTAAAAGGTAAAAAAAATAGTCATAACAAGCTGGCTGCTCTTCAACAAACAAGTGATGGGAATTTTATAGTGGCTGGCACTTCTAATTACAGCTCAGGTCTCAGTGATTACTGGGTAGTGAAATTGGGTGATAGTGGCCGGAACATTCCCCAAGCTATTACTTTTGAGCCCATTGCTTATAAAAATAGTACGGATAAACCTTTTGCTCTTTCTGCTACAGCTACTTCCGGGTTGCCCGTAACTTTTAGCGTGATATCCGGCCCGGCAACCGTAAAGGGTAATATGGTAACCATAACGGGTTTAGGCGAAGTAATTATTAAAGCGTATCAGGCGGGCAATGCTACCTACAAGTCGGCTGAAGCCACCCGCACTTTTCTGGTACGAGATGACATTCTGAAATCCTGGGATAAAACCTTCGGGGGCACTAATCTGGATCAACTTACGGCTATGGTGGCTACTTCCGATGATGGCTATTTGCTGGGCGGTTTTTCAACTTCCGGTGTTACTGGTAACAAGAGCCAAGCCAATAAAGGAAAAAAAGATTACTGGCTGGTAAAAACAAATAAACAAGGGCAAAAAGTCTGGGATAAAGCTTTTGGTAGCAGTGGGTCGGATAGCCTTACTTCCATAATTGCCACTCCCGATGATGGGTATTTGCTGGGGGGATCTTCCAATTCTGGTAAGAGCAATGATAAAAGTCAGGCTAGTAAAGGGAATACCGATTACTGGATAGTAAAAATAGATAGCCAGGGTAACAAACTCTGGGATAAAACTTATGGGGGTAATAAGGCCGATAATCTATCCGCTATTTTGGCTACCAGCAATAGGCAATACCTATTAGGTGGCTCTTCTAATTCTGATAAAAGCGGGGATAAAAGCCAGGCAGGGAAGGGCAAAAGTGATTACTGGTTAGTTCTGATAGATGAATTGGGCAACAAAATTTGGGACCAAACCTACGGGGGTGATAAATCCGATAATTTAGCGGCTATCATAGCTACGAACAATGGCGGCTATCTGGTAGGTGGTTCTTCTGCTTCGGGAAAGAGTAGTGATAAAAGCCAGGAAACCCGTGGATTGGAAGATTATTGGATTTTACGCTTAAAAGCCGATGGTACCAAGTTGTGGGATAAAACCTATGGCGGTATTACAGAAGCTTTCCAAGTTGAAGATTGTTTTGAAGAAGATCCAGCTAATTGTTTTTACCTGAACGGGCGGTCGGTTCTGACTTCCCTGGCCGCAACCCAGAATGGGGGCTTTATGCTGGGGGGTTCCTCCAACGCAGCTAAAGGAGGGGAAAAAAGTGAAGACAATTTAGGTACCTTTTTGTACAATGATTATTTAACCGATTACTGGGTGGTAAAAATTGATGAAAACGGAAATAAGGTATGGGATAATACGTACAATGGTTTAAGTAAAAATCTTCCCGATGGACATTATTGGTCTTTTTTTACTGGAAATTCTACCCTGAAAACTATTTTTCCTACTACTGATGGCAATTATTTACTGGCTGGTACTTCGGATGCAGATAAAGGAGTGGATAAAAGCCAGGAAAGTAGATTTGAAGATCCTTACTCTTCGCAAAGAGATGATTATTGGGTAATAAAAATTGATGAAAGCGGCACTAAGATAAAGGACTGGACTATTGGCGGTTTTAGTAATGATCATCTCACTGCTATTGTGCCGGTTGCTGAAGAAGGCTATGTGTTGGGTGGCTATTCCGTTTCTCGATTAGGCGCTGATAAAAGTGAAAACTCTTGGGATATAAGTGAAAACTTTAGAGAAAGTTCAGACTACTGGATTGTAAAAATAGAAGAAGAGCTACCTCTTACTGCCCAGTGGAATATGCGTTACGGTGGTTCCGGAAACGAAGGCTTTACTACTATAATTAAAACAGCAGATGGAGGTTATTTATCAGGCGGCTATTCCGCTTCAGGCGTAAGTGGCGATAAAAGCCAAGCTAGCCAAGGTAAGAACGACTACTGGATTGTAAAATCCGACAAGGACGGCAAGAAGCTATGGGATAAACGCTATGGTGGTTCTGCGGATGATTATCTAAACCGGATCATCCAGACGAAAGATGGCGGCTATTTACTGGCGGGAAGTTCTTTGTCGGGCAAGAGCGGGGACAAGTCCGAAGCAAGTCACGGAGATCGGGATTACTGGCTCCTCAAGATTGATAAAGTGGGCACGAAAGAGTGGGACAAGAGCTATGGCGGAAGTGGTTATGATGAATTGAAGAAAGTCTTACAGCTAAGTACGGGAGAATATATTTTAGCAGGGTACAGTAACTCGCCGGTAAGTGGAAATAAAACGCAGGCGAGTCAAGGAGGCAATGACTTCTGGATAGTGAAAATTAGTAGTAAGGGAGAGAAATTCTGGGATAAGCGGTATGGTGGTAAGGAAGAAGAAGTATTAGGTGGCATTGTACCAACAGCAGAAGAAGGTTTCTTACTGGGCGGTAGTTCCTGGTCGGGTAAAAGCGGCAATAAGACAGAAGCAAGTAGAGGTAAGAGTGACTTCTGGTTAGTAGCAGTAGATAATGAAGGCCAGCAACTCTGGGATAAGACTTACGGGGGAATAGGTGAAGATCAAGCCTTCTCTCTAGGCAAAGCAGGTAAGGATTACTTTATTGCTGGACAAAGTGATTCACCAGCAGGATTAGATAAAATCAGAGATAGTCAGGGTGGCTTAGATTACTGGCTCTTGAAAGTTAGTAGTACGGGCGAGAAGGTGTGGGATAAGCGGTATGGTGGCAGTAAAGATGATGAACTACGTGCCAGTATTCAAACCCAGGATGGCGGGTATCTGTTAGCAGGTAAGTCTTTCTCCAACAAGAGTGGCAACAAGCGGCAAGATAGTCAGGGATCAAGTGATTACTGGATGGTGAAAGCCGATAAGGAAGGCCAGTATGAGTGGAGTAAAACTTTTGGCGGTAGCGGAGCCGAAGAACTAAGAGCCGTTATTCAGACGAGTGAAGGAGGGTACTTGTTAGGTGGAAAGTCGGATTCAGGAGTAAGCGGCGACAGAACCCAGCCGAGCCAAGGAGGAACCGATTACTGGTTGGTGAAGGTTGCTCCCGAAGATAGTCCGATAGTAGCGGAAAGGGAAGCCACCTTGGTAGCAGAGCCAATAGTTAAAACCGAATTAAGTCCATTAACGGTTTACCCCAATCCAGCCAAAGATCAGGTAACTATTCGTTTTACTTTGCTGCTAACACAAGATGTTAGCTTAAAGGTGTATAATAATCAGGGGCAAGAAGTATCTACTATATTTCAGGGAGAAGTGCCGGCCAATCAAACCTATACTTGTAAATGGAACGCTGGTACTCACTCAGCTGGTATTTACATCTTGCGATTACAAACCAAAGAACAGGATAGCCACCGGAAAATAATGCTCGTCCGTTAACCTACTGATATTACTCCTGGTTAAAGGTACTCCTTGCAATTACGACAAGAGGTACTTTCCTCCATTAAAGGTTTTAGTTTAGAGTTGAACCTACCCGCGAATACCACTTAAGTTAATATGTCATATGTCAGCTAGTCATCTCAGTCTTTTATGGACTTAACTTTCTTCTCTTCCTTTTCATTTATTTAGTCAAAGAAACAAATCTTTATGAAAACACCTCTATTCCAATTTCAAGCAGCTAAACTATGGCGCTTACTTCGGACTAAATCCCTATGGGCAGTAATAATTATTCTCTGTGGTTTCTTTCTTACCCCTATTCGGCTTACGGCGCAAGTTAAACTCTGGGACAAAACCTTCGGGGGAAGTAAGGAGGATATTTTCAGAGCGATGAAGAAAACGAGTGACAACGGCTTTATTTTGGGGGGAGTTTCTGGCTCCAGTCAATCCGGTGATAAATCTCAGGCTAATAAAGGTGGGACGGATTATTGGGTAGTGAAGTTAAAGGCTGATGGCAGCAAAGAATGGGATAAAACCTTTGGGGGTAGAAACGTGGATGAATTACAATCCATTCAGCAGACCAAAGATGGCGGGTATATTTTAGGGGGTACTTCTCTTTCGGGCAAGTCGGGCGATAAAACTGAGGTGGGTAAAGGAGAATCGGATTACTGGATTGTAAAATTAAATGCTAATGGTACTAAAATATGGGATAAAACTTTAGGTGGCAGCAATTCTGATTGGTTAACCACCGTGCAACAAACCAATGATGGCGGTTATATTCTGGGAGGATATTCGCACTCCGGTAAGAGCGGCGATAAAAGCGAAGAAAATAAGCAAGCTCTTAATTTGCATGGTAATAAACAATCTGATTATTGGGTTGTAAAAATAGATAATAGCGGTAACAAACTCTGGGATAGAACCATTGGCGGAGATGGCAATGACAGATTAACCAACTTAGTTCATACCCCTGATGGCGGCTATTTACTGGGCGGCTCTTCGAATTCTGAAAAAAGCGGCGATAAAAGCGAACCTAGAAAAAGTGATTGTACGGATGATTCCTTCTATTTTGAAGATTCATTTTGGGGCGAACCCTGTCCTGATTATTGGATCGTTAAGATTACCGATAAAGGTGTTAAACAATGGGATAAAACGTATGGAGGATCTAGTTTTGATATCCTAAATGATTTGGTTGTTTCTCCTCAAGGAGGTTATTTATTAGGCGGGCGCGCCGACTCGGATATTGGTTTAGATAAAAGTGAGCCTACCCGGGATGAGCCAAATAGTTATAATGAAAAAGGAGACTATTGGATAATTAAGATTAAGGCGGATGGCACCAAGGAATGGGACAAAACCTTTGGTGGCAATAAAACCGATGATTTAAGATCGTTATTACCTACCCCAGATGGAGGTTATTTACTGGGAGGCTATTCTAGTTCCAGTAAGAGTAGAGAAATGTCCGAGCTTAGAAAAGAGGTGGAAAGCTTTTGGGTAATAAAGATTGATGCCCAAGGTAGTGTGCTTTGGGATAAAACCTTCAGCAATGTCAATCAATTTATAGATGTTACTCAATCTACAAATGAGTTTTCCCTTGAAATGGCATTAACTTCTGATGGCAATTGCCTGGTGGCCGGACAAGCTTACTCGGGAGCAAAAGAATGGGATAAAAGTCAAGCAGGCTATGGAGCTACTGATTTTTGGGTAGTAAAGCTAGGTATTCCCAATAAGAAAGTACAGACTATTACCTTTACTCCCACTGATCAAGGTCTAAGCAATTCCCCGTTTACCTTATCAGCCGAGGCTAGCTCGGGGTTGCCGGTTACTTTCAAACTTGTTTCCGGACCAGCTACTCAAAAAGGTAATCAGTTACACTTTACTGGTTACGGTATAGTGGTAGTAAAAGCCATCCAGGCGGGTAATGCCACCTACAGCCCCGTAGAACATACCACTAGCTTTAGGGTTCAAAGATTCCCGAAACAACGGGATAAAACCATAGGAGGTAAGGATGCAGATATGTTGGCCGATATGGTGGCTACTCCCGACGGTGGATATTTGTTAGCCGGTTCTTCTGCCTCGGGAACCAACGGAGATAAAAGTACGACCAGTAAGGGCGAATCGGATTATTGGTTAGTAAAAGTAGATAAGGATAAAAATAAGGTATGGGATAAATCTTATGGCGGTTCAGGTATTGAAACTATTTCTACTATTATCCCAACTCCGGATGGGGGCTATTTACTAGGGGGCACTTCTGATTCGGGAAAAGAAGACGATAAAAGCGGACTCAGTAAAGGAATGCTGGACTTCTGGCTGGTAAAAGTAGATGCTGATGGTACAAAACTCTGGGACAAAACGATTGGCGGAAATTTAAATGATAATCTTACTACAATTTTAGCTACTCCAGATGGAGGTTTTTTATTAGGGGGAGATTCCAAATCGGGTAAGAGTGGAGATAAAAGTGAAAGCAACAAAGGTATCTTAGATGAAAATGGCCAAGTTAATTCAGACTTCTGGGTAGTGAAGATAGATAGTGAGGGTAAAAAACTCTGGGATAAGACTTTAGGTGAAAAATTCGATGATAATTTAACCTCTATAATAGTTACCCCTGATGGCAATTACCTAGTTGGTGGGAAAAGGGATATAGATTCAGACCATTTTTCCGATTATTGGGTAGTAAAGATAAACCAACAAGGGAAGCAACTCTGGAGCAGAGCTTATGACCATGAATGGTTTGATCAATTAACATCTATGATAGCTACTCCTGATGGCGGTTATTTATTGGCAGGTAATTCTGGTTTTGAAGGAAGATATCCTTTCTGGGTAATTAAAATAGATGCGAATGGTAATAAAATTTGGGATAATCTCTTTAGTGGGTCTATGATTCCATGTGGTTCTGGTTGTGATTCATACTTTTCCAAACCAATAGATATAGTCGCAATACCAAATGGGCATTATTTATTAGCTGGTTATACCTATACAAATCAAGGTGGCGATCGAAGCGAGGAAACAAGAGGCAAGGATGATTACTGGCTCCTGGAGATAGATGAGAATGGACAACGAATTTCGGATAAATCTTTTGGCAGCAGTAGTACAGATGTGTTAACCGCTATGGTGGCTTCTCCTAATGGTGGTTACCTACTCGGCGGTTACTCTAACTCCAATGCTGACTGGGAAAAAAGTGAAGATAGTAAAGGCGATTATGACTTCTGGCTGGTAGAAACGCAAATTACCGCCTTCCCTCCTTCTACTCTAGAGGCCTGGAATTTACGCTATGGCGGTAATAGCCTTGATAACTTCACCACTGTTATACAGACTGCAGATGGAGGCTACCTACTCGGAGGCTATTCCTCTTCCAAACAAGCCGGCGATAAAAGCCAAGGTAGTTACGGTAAAACGGATTATTGGGTAATGAAAACGGATGCCGATGGTAACAAACTTTGGGATAAACGCTATGGTGGTTCGGGTCGGGAGTACCTAAACAGCATTGTTCCTACTCCGGATGGTGGTTTCCTGCTAGGAGGCAGTTCAGACTCTAAAGTAGACGGAAATAAAACTGCTGTTAATAAGGGTGGTAAGGATATGTGGGTAGTAAAAATAAATAGTAGCGGAGAAATACAATGGGACCAAAGTTATGGCAGTAGAGGAAATGAAGACTTACGTAAAATCAGACCCTTACCATCTGGATTATATCTGTTGGCCGGGTACAGCGATTCTCCTGTTAATAGGGATAAAACCCAAGCCAGCCAGGGAGGTCTGGATTACTGGTTAGTCAAGATTGATATTTTTTATTATGGGTTCAAACGCTGGGATAAACGGTACGGCGGAGCAGCAAATGATTACCTAGAAGATGCAGTCGTGTTAGAGAATGAAGATTTACTTTTAGGCGGCACTTCTTTCTCTTCTGCTACTGGTGATAAAAGCCAGGCTAGTCAAGGTGGCTCCGATTTTTGGGCTCTTCGTATTAATAGCCAAGGAGATAAGCTCTGGGATAAAAGTTATGGTGGCAACGACCAAGACCAACTCCATTCTTTACTTAGTATTAATAAAGACACCATTCTTCTGGCCGGCCAAAGTGCCTCGGGTAAGAATGGAGATAAGAGTCAGGAAAGTAAAGGAGGCAAAGACTTTTGGTTGCTGCAAGTAGATGGTAAAGGAGAAAAGCAATGGGATAAAACCTACGGGGGCAGCAGTGACGAAACTTTACGTTCTCTGATTTCAGATAATGACGGAGGATACGTACTAGGCGGTACATCCTTCTCCGGAATAAGTGGCGATAAGAGCCAAACTAATCAGGGTAGCAGTGATTACTGGTTAGTTAAAACCAATAATCAAGGCGAAAAACTCTGGGACAAACGCTTGGGTGGTAACCAACAAGAAGAACTCCGGGCCGTGTGGATTACCGATGATGGTGGGTACTTACTAGGCGGGCGCTCTAACTCTGATGTAAGTGGGGATAGAACGCAGCCCAGCCAGGGCGATAATGATTTCTGGTTGGTGAAAATTGCGCCGGAAAAAACACCGATTGTAGCTGAAAGAGAAACTACCCCAGTACTAGCCATATCAGTAAAGGAACCCACCCTACATCTGTTAAATGCCTATCCGAATCCAGCAAGAGAACAGGTAACCGTTAGCTTTACGCTGTCCCAAACGCAGGCTGCTAGGGTGAAGGTGTATGATGTTCAGGGAAGAGAAATTACTACCTTGTTCCAGGGCGAAGCTCAAGCCAATCAGATGTATAGAGTAGAATGGCAGGCAAGTAACAAACCGGCAGGATTATATTTCTTACAACTGCAAACTCCTGCTATTCTCCAGCAACAAAAACTACTCTTGACAAAGTAAACCCCAGCAAGCGGGATGAGAACGTTCTCATCCCGCTTGCTTTTTGAAATAGTTTTTTCATCTGCAACATCTAAAGTGGTATCCATTTTATGCTTCTATATTTTAGAAACACTTCCCTATACTAAAGAATAAAACCATTCGTGAAAATAGGAAAAGGTAAGCCTCTCTTTAATATTTACTAACCCTCCTCTCTGGCTGGCGAACTTTCAATTAAGGCCAAGTCATGTATGCGCAAACGTACTTCTTACCTTTCAAATCTTAATTTCAATCCTAATGAAAATACTTATAAATCTTTCCTTAAAGGTTCAATTAACCCGGACATTAGCGTTCCACAAGCGCAGCATCTGGCTAATCTTTTTACTACACCTAAGCCTCCCACTAGTAAGTTTCGCTCAAATCAAGACTTGGGATAAAACCTTCGGCGGTAATTCTTATGATTTTCTTACTTCTGTAGTAAATACTTCGGATGGTGGTTATTTACTAGGCGGTACTTCCAATTCTAATAAGAGCGGGGACAAGAGTGAAACTGGCCGGGGGCCAAAAGGTAACCGATACCAGGATTATTGGATAGTAAAAACTGACAATAAAGGTAAAAAAATGTGGGAGAAAACCTTTGGCGGAGAAAATTATGATTTTCTTAAGGCAGTAGTAGCTACACCGGATGGGGGCTATCTGTTAGGTGGTTTTTCTTCCTCGGGTAAGAGTGAGGATAAATCGGAAGCAAACAAGAGTAAAGAGTCGTATTATTCTGATTACTGGTTGGTAAAGATAGATGCCAATGGTAAAAAGGAATGGGATAAAACCTATGGTGGGGATGGCGATGATGAACTCTACGCGATGGTAGCGGCACCAGATGGAGGGTATTTATTGGCAGGTCCGTCCGGATCAGATAAAAGTGATGATAAATCAGAAGATAATAAAGGAGGTAAAGATCAACATGGGAATATCTCCTCCGATTACTGGATAGTAAAGATAAAAGCAGATGGTACAAAAGTCTGGGACAAAACTATAGGCGGCAAACTTGATGACCGCTTAACCTCTTTGTTAGTCACAGCAGATAAAGGGTATTTACTCAGTGGTTATTCTATTTCCGAAAAGAGTGGGGATAAGAGTGAAAATAAGCTGGGCAACTGGGTGGTTAAGCTGGATGTTGAAGGCAAAAAAATATGGGATAAGACTTTTAGCTACGGCGGCGACGTATCTGATTGGGCGTACAATAAGGTGAGTGCCTTGCTAAACACCCCAGATGGCGGCTACCTGGTCGGTACTAATGCTCCCTCAGGTAAGAAAGAAGACAAGAGTACGTCTTATGCCGGGTATTGGATAATAAAAATAGATTCCCAAGGAAAAAAGCAGTGGGATAAAACTTATGGGGGCAGTTTCAGAGATGAATTTAGAACCATGATTACTTCTCCGGATGGGGGATACTTATTAAGCGGTATTTCTAACCGGAAAAAAGCAGGGGATAAGAGCGATGACAAAAAAGGGTATTGGATAGTGAAGATAAAGGAAAACGGTACCAAAGAATGGGACAGAACTTATGGCAGCGTTAATAATCATAATTTAGGTGAAGAACCCTCACTGAAGGCACTGGTACCTACCAGCGATGGCGGCTTTCTAGTTGGGGGAAATTCCAGTTTAGGTGTCGACGGAGATAAGACGGAAGAGAGCCGGGGAGAATATGACTACTGGGTGGTGAAAATAGCCCTTACCAAGAAGAAAGAACAAATTATTACCTTCCCTACTCCCCTAATCACCAAAACCTTAGGAGATGCGCCTATTACCCTTTCGGCCAAAACTAGCTCAGGGTTGCCAGTTACCTTTAGCCTGGTATCCGGACCAGGCACCCTCAAAGGCAAAATCCTTGCGTTTACAAATCTAGGCACTATTAAGGTAAAAGCCTCGCAGGCGGGTAACGCGACGTATGCCGCTGCCACGGATGTTTTCCAAACCATTATTGTGGATGTACCCACTCCGGTTACCAAAGTCTGGGATAGAACTATAGCAGGAGAGTTTAACGACCTAATGGTAGCTACCCCAGATGGAGGATTTATAATGGGCAATTCCTCTAGGCTAACCAAGATAAATAAAGAAGGAACCAAAATACAAGACATAAACATCACTTTTGATTTTTGGCTTGGAAGCCTATTAATAACTTCGGATGGGGGATACCTGTTAGGTGGAACTCCTCCTTTTGGGGTTGGAGCCGGTTATTCAATAGTTAAACTAAATAGCAATGGTACCACCGAATGGGAGAAGGATTTTAAAAGTGATTGGTCTACTACTGTCTTTAGCACCATGGTGCCTACCCAGGATGGTGGCTATTTATTAGGCGGTTATAGTGAATCTGGTATTTACGGCGATAAAAGTGAACCGAGCCGAGGTAGTAGCGACTATTGGATTATAAAAATTGATAGTAAGGGCAATAAGATTTGGGATAAAACCCTAGGTGGGAATGAATGGGATAATCTTACTGCTATGTTAGCTACCCCAGATGGAGGTTTTGTACTCGGAGGTTCTTCCAATTCAGATAAGAGTAATGATAAAAGTGAAACTTACCGGGGAGATTTTGGGGAAAACCAGGCTGTTCCTTCGGACTACTGGATAGTAAAAATAGATGCTGCAGGTAATAAGCAATGGGATAAAACTTATGGTGGAAATAATAGAGATGACCTTTCGGTAATAGTGGCTTCTCCGAATGGAGGGTATTTATTAGGAGGCACTTCTTATTCGGATAAGAGTAGTGATAAGAGTGAATCCAGCCGGGATTCTCCTAACTCTTACAAAGGTGACTATTGGGTAATTAAAATAGATGCCATTGGTAAAAAGCTTTGGGATAAAACCATAGGCGGCAATCAAGAGGATTACCTAAGAGCTATAGTGCCTACTGAAGATGGAAATTATTTACTCGGAGGTTCTTCTACCTCGGGCGTGGGGGAAGATAAAAGTGGGCAATATCGGGGAGGGAACTCGTTTGGCCAGGATGGTGATTATTGGATAGTAAAGGTAGATAATACCGGTAAGAAAATGTGGGATGAGAACTTTGGTACCAGCAGAAGGGATGATTTCACGGCTTTACAGGTCAGTACTGATGGAAGTTATTTGCTAAGTGGTACTTCCAACGCCGGCATTGATGGGGACAAAACAGAATTCTCCCGGGATCCAGATTCTATGCAGGGCATGAACCAAGATTATTGGCTGATAAAGATAAAAGAAGATCTGTCCTTAACGGCGCAATGGGATCTGCGCTACGGTGGTTCTGGCAACGAAGGCTTTACTACTATAATTAAAACGAGTGATGGTGGATACTTAAGTGGAGGTTATTCCGCTTCAGGAGTAAGTGGCGATAGAACTCAAGCGAGCCAGGGTAAGAACGACTACTGGATAGTAAAATCAGATGCAAACGGCAAGAAGCTATGGGACAAACGCTATGGAGGTTCTGCAGATGACTACTTGAACCGGATCATTCAGACAAAAGATGGTGGTTATTTACTGGCGGGTAGTTCCTTATCGGGAAAAGGTGGCGATAAAAGTGAAGCAAGCAGAGGAGGCAGGGATTATTGGATCGACAAGCTAGATAAGCAAGGAAAGAAAGAGTGGGACAAGAGCTATGGCGGCAGTGGCTACGATGAACTCAAAAAAGTACTCCAACTCTCTACTGGAGAATACCTGTTAGCCGGTTACAGCAACTCCCCCGTGAGTGGGGAGAAAACACAGGCGAGTCAGGGTGAGAATGATTACTGGTTAGTCAAGGTGAGTTCTACCGGAGAGAAGCTGTGGGATAAACGCTATGGCGGTAATTTAGAAGAAGAGTTAGCAGGGATCGTGCAAACAGCGGAAGGTGGTTTCTTGTTAGGGGGTAGTTCCTGGTCTGATAAAAGCGGCAACAAAACAGGAGCTAGTAGAGGTAAGAGTGATTTCTGGCTAGTAGCCGTAGATAAAGAAGGTAAGCAACTCTGGGATAGAACTTACGGAGGAAAAGGTGAGGACCAAGCGTACTCATTAGGCAAAGCCGGTAATACTTACTTTCTAGCCGGGCAAAGTGATTCTCCAGCCGGATGGGATAAGACAAGAGATAGTCAGGGAGGCTTAGACTACTGGCTCTTAAAAGTAAGTAGCACGGGAGAAAAGGTGTGGGATAAGCGGTATGGTGGCAGTAAAGATGATGAGCTGCGTGCCAGTATTCCTACTCAGGATAGCGGGTACTTATTAGCCGGAAAGTCTTTCTCCAACCAGAGTGGCAACAAACGGCAAGATAGCCAGGGTTTAAGTGACTATTGGATGGTGAAAGCCGATAAAGATGGGCAATATGAGTGGAGCAAAACCTTTGGCGGCAGCGGTGCGGAAGAACTAAGAGCCGTGATTCAGACCAGCGAAGGCGGGTACTTGTTAGGCGGTAAGTCCTACTCAGGAGTAAGTGGCGATAGAACGCAACCGAGCCAAGGTGGATATGATTACTGGCTGGTGAAAGTAGCTCCGGAAGCTAAATCTATTGTAGCTGAAAGAGAAGCTACCCTGGTAGAAGAAATTCCATTGCCAATGGAACAATTCAGTTTAAAAGCTTATCCAAATCCGTCCTCTGGAAAGTTTACGGTAAGCTTTACTCTACCGCAAACCCAGAATGCTAGCTTAAAAGTATACGACAATCAAGGAAGAGAAATCACTACTTTGTTCCAGGGTGAAGCAAAAGCTAATCAGAAGTATGAGGTAGAATGGCAGGCAAACAACAAAGCGGCTGGATTATTTTTCTTGCAACTGCAAAACCCTACTCTCCGGTGGCACCAGAAATTGCTAATAGCCAAGTAAGTCAGCTTCCTGTAAACAAAAGACTGATAAGGTATATTCTATCCAGCTTTTTGTTTACAGGAAAACAATTGCTTTGGCAGCTAGTGTCTACTAATTGATTTCAGCGAAGATTATTTATTCTTGCTTCCCCTTGTTTTCGCAAAAAGTATGGTTTGCAGTTCTTCTAAATTATAAGAACATCTTCATGAAATTTTTAATAAACTCATTCTTAAAGGTGTAGAAAATAAATAAGTAGCTCCGTATATTTACTAACCTCCCTACTTGGCTAGCAGACCTAAGCTTATCTACTGGTAGATTTTTTTAAAGTAAAGCCTGACTTGTTTTGTAAACGCAATGCTCACTTTCTAATCTTAATCTCAAAACCAATGAAAATACTTTTATATTTTTTCTTGTCTCAATTGAGCCAGCTATTCAACTGGTGCAATCCCTGCTTAATCTTATTTCTATCTCTTGGTTTCAAGACTATAATTTTCGCTCAAAACAAAGAATGGGATAAAACTATCGGGGGTAGCAGCGATGATAAACTTTCAGCAATGATAGCCACTCCAGACGGAGGCTATATTCTGGGGGGCTTCTCCTATTCTAACAAGTCGGGTGATAAAACGCAAGGTAATAAAGGAGATTGTTATGGCTCTGGATGTTATACCAGTGATTTTTGGGTGGTAAAACTAAGTCCGGATGGTACGAAAGAATGGGACAAAACCTTTGGTGGAGAACAGGATGATAAACTTAGGGCCATTATACCCGCCCCCGATGGCGGATATTTATTAGGTGGTTCTTCCGATTCGCCGGCTAGTGGCGATAAAAGCGAGAGTAGTAAGGAAGTCCCGAATCAGGTTCGATATTATTCATCAGATTATTGGCTCGTAAAGATAGATGATAACGGGAAAAAAGTCTGGGACAAAACCTTTGGTGGAGATGCGTACGAGGAACTTACCTCTTTAGCAACTACTCCCGACGGCGGTTTTTTAATAGGTGGCTTTTCCAATTCCGGGAAAGGGTATGATAAAAGCCAAACTAGTAAAGGAGCGGAAGATTACTGGATTATAAAAATAGATAGCCAAGGAAAGAAAATTTGGGATAAAAGCTTGGGTGGTGATAGCTATGATTATCTTACTTCCTTATTAAAAACCCCAGATGGCGGTTATTTACTAGGTGGTTTTTCCGCCTCAGGTAAGAGAGGAAACAAGAGTGAAGCCAGCCGGGATGGGCAAGATATTAATAATCGAGGAGATTATTGGGTAGTAAAAATTGATGCACAAGGGGAGAAAGTCTGGGATAAAACTTTAGGTGGGGATAGAAAGGATGAGCCTTACTCTCTGCTACGAACACCGGACGGGGGGTATTTAGTAGGGGGCTACTCGAACTCAAACCGAAGTGTGGATAAAAGCAAATCGGCATACGGGTACTGGGTAGTAAAACTTAAAGCTACCGGCGAGAAAGTTTGGGAAAAGGTATATGGAACTACTTATAATTATCCGCTCCAGAGCATGGTCGCTGCTTCGGATGGAGGCTACGTATTGGGTGGCAGCAACTATTACGTTGTCAAGATAAAAGAGGATGGCACCAAAGTGTGGGATAAAACTTTTGGCAGAGAAGTACAGTTTAATGCCGATATTTTCTCTAGCCTGGTAGCTACGCCGGATAGAGGTTACCTGCTCGGCGGTTATTCTCGTTCGGACAAAGGGGGTTATAAAAGCCAAGATAGTAAAGGAGATTCTGATTATTGGCTAATAAAGATTAAGGACACAAATAAAATAACCCAAACCATTACCATCACTACTCCGCTTATTCTTAAGCAAGTAGGGGATGCGCCTTTTACCTTAACCGCCAAGGCTAGTTCCGGGTTGCCCGTTACCTTTAACGTGGTGTCCGGTCCGGCCACTCTAAAAGGCAATGTACTCTCGCTTATCGGAGCCGGAAAGATTATAATTAAAATCTCGCAAGCGGGTAATAATGATTATAAGCCTGCAGCGGATGTTACCCAAACCATTATTGTGGATAATCTTAGTCCGGTTACCAAGCTATGGGATAAAACCTTCGGTGGAATTTATAGTGATCGCCTTTCCACGCTATTACCTGCTTCAGATGGTGGTTATTTATTGGGCGGAATTTCCCGAAAATCGCTGCAGAATGACCCGGGATTCTCCATCACTAAAATAGATAATAACGGAAAGAAGGAGTGGGAAAAAGACCTGGGTGGGGATAATGATACCCGATTAATTAAAGGGATAGTCGCTGCGGATGGGGGATATTTGTTCGGTGGTTCTTCTAATACTGCCTTTTTCTTAGAAGATACTAAGTTCTACATTGTTAAAACCAGCTCAGATGGCACCAAAGAATGGAGTAAAACTTTCTGGGGACCGGGTAATCTTAATAGCTTAATTGCTACGCCGGATGGGGGTTATTTGCTGGGGGGCAACACGTATGAATATAAAAAGGATGATAAGACCGAGGCGCCCCGGGGAAGTAGTGATTATTGGGTAGTAAAAATAGATGCAAACGGTAAAAAGCTCTGGGACAAAACTCTGGGAGGCAGTAAGGAAGATTATCTCACGTCCTTAATAGTAACTCAAGACAGGGCATACTTGATAGTGGGATATTCTGATTCTGAAAAATCAGGCGATAAAACCGAAGCCCAAAAGGGTACTTGGTTGGTGAAATTAAATACTGATGGAACTAAGGCTTGGGATAAAGTTATAAGTGGCGGTAGTATTTCATCGTTGCAACAAACTAGCGATAACGGAATTATTTTAAGTGGTACTACATCGTCCAAAATGGATGATAGATCCGACACAGATTACTGGTTGGTAAAATTACAGGCTAATGGCAGCCAAGAATGGGAGAAAACTTTAGGTGGCCCAGGTAACGATAGATTAATTGAAATAACAGCTACTCCGGATGGCGGATATGTGTTGGGTGGCACTTCTACTTCGAAAATTGGATCAGATAAAAGTGAGGAGTCTCGGGGCGGTGAATTATATGGCGACTATTGGGTAGTAAAGGTAAATGCCACAGGCGTAAAAGTTTGGGATAAGACTTTAGGCGGTTATGATGAGGATTTTTTAGCAACTCTGTTGGTTACTCAAGATGGTAATTATTTACTCGCGGGCACCTCTTACTCGGAAGCGAATGGCGATAAGAGCGAACCTAGCTTTGATAGAAGTTTGAGTCAAAGAGGAGATTACTGGATTGTAAAAATAAAAGAAGACCTACCACTTACGGCCCAATGGAATATGCGTTATGGTGGCTCTAGGAACGAAGGTTTTACTTCGATTATCAAGACCAATGATGGCGGTTACTTAAGTGGAGGTTATTCGGCTTCGGGAGTAAACGGCGATAGAAGCCAAGCTAGCCAAGGTAAAAACGATTATTGGATTGTAAAATCAGATCAGAATGGTAAGAAGTTGTGGGACAAAAGCTATGGTGGCAGTGGTGATGATTATCTGAACCGCATCATTCAAACGAAAGATGGTGGCTATTTACTAGCGGGTAGTTCCTTATCGGGCAAGAGTGGCGACAAGACTGAGGCGAGTAGAGGGGGCAGAGATTATTGGATTATAAAGGTTGATAAAGCCGGTGCGAAAGAGTGGGATAAGAATTATGGCGGCAGTGGCTACGATGAACTCAAAAAAGTATTGCAACTAAGTACTGGAGAGTACCTATTGGCGGGGTACAGCAGCTCGCCGGTGAGCGGAGATAAAACGCAAGCTAATCAGGGTGGGACTGATTACTGGTTAGTGAAAGTAAGTAGTTCGGGAGAGAAGCTCTGGGACAAAAGGTATGGTGGCAAAGAAGTAGAAGAGCTAAGTGGCATTGTACTAACAGCAGAGGGCGGGTTCTTGTTAGGGGGTAGTTCCTGGTCAGGTAAGAGTGGCAATAAGAGTGAGGAGAGTAGAGGTAAGAGTGACTTCTGGTTAGTAGCCGTAGATAAAGCAGGTAAACAACTCTGGGATAAAACCTACGGCGGCACAGGAGAGGATGAAGCCTACTCATTAGGAAAAGCGGGTAGTACGTACTTTCTAGCCGGGCAGAGTGATTCACCAGCAGGATTGGATAAGACGAGAGACAGTCAGGGAGGCTTAGACTACTGGCTCTTGAAAGTAAGTAGCACGGGAGAGAAGGTGTGGGACAAGCGCTATGGGGGCAGTAAAGACGATGAGCTACGAGCCAGTATTCCTACTCAGGATGGGGGGTATTTGCTAGCAGGCAAGTCTTTCTCCAACAAGAGTGGCAACAAACGGCAAGATAACCAGGGTTTAAGTGACTATTGGATGGTGAAAGCAGATAAAGATGGGCAATATGAGTGGAGCAAAACCTTTGGTGGCAGCGGTGCGGAAGAACTAAGAGCCGTAATTCAGACCCAGGAAGGAGGCTTCTTATTAGGCGGAAAGTCTGATTCAGGAGTAAGTGGCGATAGAACGCAGCCGAGTCAAGGAGGCACTGATTACTGGCTGGTGAAGGTTGCTCCGGAAAGTACTTCTATTCAAGCTGAAAGAGAAGCTACCGTGGTAGAAGAAATTCCATTGCCAATGGAACAATTCAGTTTAAAAGCTTATCCAAATCCGTCCTCTGGAAAGTTTACGGTAAGCTTTTCTTTTCCCAAAAACCAAACCGCTACAGTAAAGATTTTTGACAACCAGGGTAATTATATAACTACATTGTTTCAGGGAGAAGCGCAGGCAGATCAAAGTTACCAGGTAGAATGGCAAGCTGCTAATAAGTTAGTAGGTTTATATTTCTTGCAACTGCAAACCCCTACTACTCGTCAGCAGCAGAAATTGCTTTTGACAAAGTGAAAGCCTAGTATTTTAGTAAAAAGGCGGAATAGAAAAACTTCTATCCCGCCTTTGTTTTTATGCTAATTATAACTTTTCATATTTAGGATATCTCCATATCTAACCCGATTCAGGCAGAGCAATATAAGAGGAAATACCAGTATCCTGCTAATTCTTAAAAGTTAGGCTGAACTAAAAATTATTTTAGTAAATACTGCTGCGCCAATTGCGTAAATTCTTCTATTTGCTGTTGTTGCCACTTCTCCGAATAACCTAATTCCTGCGCCATCAAGCGAGCCGTTGCCGGAGCTAAACGTATGCTTTCGCGGGCATCTAACAACAAAGCTCTTACCCGGCGTGCCAGCACATCTTCTACATTTCGAGCCATTTCTTTGCGTACCGCCCAAATTACCTGCGCTTTTAATATTCCTAGTTTTTGGCTTAAATATTCTCCTAATTCGGGTTGTTCAGCTATCAAGGCTTGAATATGCCCGGCATCAGTGCCATAATTACTTAAGCTATTAGCAGGATCAGGATTTGCTGCCCCATGTATTTTTAATTGACTGGTAACCGAAGGTTTATGGGGCCAATTTGCTACGCTTTCTATTTGGTCTATGGCTTCTTCGGCCATTTTTCGGAAGGTTGTCCATTTGCCCCCTAAAATGCTAACCAAACCGGAAGGAGCTACCATAATTTTATGACTGCGCGATACTTCTTTGGTTCCTTGCGCGCTTCCGTTTACCGCAGCCAAGGGCCGTAAACCGGCAAATACACTGCGCACATCCGCCCGCTTTGGCGAACGGGTTAGAAACCGCCCTGCTGTGCTTAAAATAAACTCAATTTCACTTTCCAGAGCTTGGGGCTCTAATGAAGCTTCCGTTACTGGCGTATCGGTAGTGCCTACTATTACTTTCCCGTGCCAGGGCACCAAAAATAAAACTCGGCCATCGTCGGTTTTAGGAACCATAAGCGCGAAATCGCCGGGCAAAAATTCTTTATCCAGCACTAAATGTACTCCTTGGCTGGGCCGGATGGAAGTCTTATTTTCCGGATTATCCATTTTCAGGATTTGATCGGTAAAAACACCGGTAGCGTTTAATACCATTTTGCCCCGGATAGTATAAGGTTGCTTATTTTCGGCGTCGTACGCTTGTACCGCAGTTAATTTTCCATTCTCATCTTTTAGTAAATTTGTTACGGCCATGTAATTAACCGCGTAACCACCTTGCTCAAAAGTGGTTTGTACTACATTAATGGCCAATCTCGAATCATCAAATTGCCCGTCGTGGTACAAAACGCCGCCTCGTAGTTTGTGCGTTTTAATAGTAGGTAAATGAGCAATGGTTTCCTGGGCAGAAATAGGTACTGATGGCCCTAGGCTAAGCTTTCCGGCTAATAAATCGTATAATTTTAAACCTACCGTAAACCAAGGCCGTTCCCACCAGCTATAGCTCGGAATAATAAAAGCCTGATTTTTCACCAGATGCGGTGCATTTTGGACGAGTAAACCCCGCTCAACGCTCGCTTCGCGTACCAATTTTATATCGCCCTGCGCCAGGTAACGCACGCCACCGTGTACCAGCTTGGTACTTTTACTGGAAGTTGACTTGGTAAAATCCGATTGTTCCAGCAAGAGCGTTTGGTAACCACGGGTAGCCGCCTCTAATGCTGCCCCAATGCCGGTAGCCCCACCCCCAATTATAATTAAATCCCAGGTAATATCGCTTTGAATAATCTGTAGAACCGAATTTCTATCCATTTTTGGATTTTTTGATTAAAGGAGGCTTGAGAATTTTGCTTCTGATGCTGCAATAAGCTTCTATTTAGCGAGATAAGAAATTAATTAGTAAATAATTTAACGAGTAGTAAGAAGAATAAAAGTAACCTCCTCTTCTTAAACAAAAAGTAAATGCATCTTCTTAAACAGAAACAGTTGGCAATAGTATCTTCTTTATAATTAAGCACTTTGTTTTATATGAAAAGCCTTGGTTTCGCCTGCTTTATAAATAGAAATGCATTTTAATAAAATGTAACCAGAATACTTTTTCTATTTTATTTCAGCCAAATACCTATTTATTCGTAAGTAATTTCAAACAAAATAAATACTAAGCTGCTATTTATTACTGAACCTATTTTATATAAATAACTATTTATTTAAACCAGAATGCATGTTATGAGAAAATTCCTGTTAGCCATTTGTAGTTTATTGTTTGCTATTAGTTTTACCGCCTGTAATTCAAAACAAAACTCCGACACTACCAATACTACTGGCTCTACCGAATCGGGAGATAGTACGGCAACTACGACTACAACCTCTGAAAACGATACCCTGCCTAAACCCTTTGCTACCCCGCCCACGGCTAAAAATAGTAAAGTAATTGGCTGGCCTGCCGGCAAAACCCCTACAGCACCGGCTGGTTTTACGGTAACCAAATTTACCGATAATCTGCGCAACCCTCGCTGGATTTACGTGGCTCCCAATGGCGATATTTTAGTGGCCGAAGCTAGTACCGAAGAAAGCATTTTTAAAAGAGTGCAAAATGTAGGAACCGGCAAAAGTAAAAAAGTAAATACTGGCGGCAGCGCCAACCGCATTACTTTATTCCGCGATACCAATAAAGATGGCAAGCCAGAGGTACATAAAACTTTTCTGGAAGACCTGCATCAGCCTCTGGGAATGTTAATTTTGAACGATGCATTTTACGTAGCCAATACCGATGCACTTTGGAAATACCCTTATAAAACCGGTCAGGACCAGATAACTGGTAAAGGCGAAAAAATTCTGGATTTACCAGCGGGTGGTTATAATAACCACTGGACCCGTAACATTATCGCGAATGCCGATGGATCTAAAATTTACATTTCGGTAGGTTCGGGCAGCAACGTAGCCGAAAATGGATTAGATAACGAGCAGCGCCGGGCCAATATTCTGGAGATAAACCCCAATGGTTCCGGCGAACGTATTTTTGGCAGCGGTTTACGGAATCCGGTAGGTATGGATTGGGCTCCTGGTACCACTACTTTGTACACCGTAGTAAATGAGCGCGATAACTTGGGCGATGACCTGGTACCCGATTATTTAACCAGTGTGAAAGACGGCGGATTCTACGGCTGGCCATTTGCTTACTGGGGACCGCACCCAGACCCCCGCATGGAAAAAGAACAACAACCGGAAATGGTGAAGAAAACGTTGGTTCCGGATGTTCCCCTGGGCTCACATACAGCTAGCCTGGGCCTGGCTTTTTACGACGGGAAATTATTCCCGGAGAAATACCACAACGGAGCATTTGTGGGCCAACATGGTTCCTGGAACCGCTCTAAATTTGTGGGTTATAAAGTTGTTTTTGTGCCTTTTAAAGAAGGGAAACCTGCTGGTAAACCCGAAAGCTTTTTAACTGGTTTTATTGCCAATGCCGATAAAAGTGAAGTGTACGGCCGCCCAGTAGGATTAGCTGTTTTACCTGATGGTGCCTTACTAGTGGCCGATGATGCGGCTAATACACTATGGTACGTACGCCCGAATAAATCTTAATTCTTTTTATGAAAAAGCCTCCAGTTGGGAGGCTTTTTCATAATTAAATTCGCCCATCGCCTTACAGGTTCCTTCTCTCAAACCTTATTCAAAATAGGCTCTGAATTTAGAAAGATACGTACCTTTTTCGGAGATTAATCCCGGATTACTTCTATCCGAACCTAGTTGTAACAGAATAAATGATATTATCTGTTATTTAAGAATTTCGCGTTAGCAATCTTTTTGTATTTTGTGGAATAATCATGGTGTCCGGAGACAAACCGGGATGTTGAATTATATTCACATTGCTAATTTAATAACACAGATAAGCTATAGTTACTAAATCAGTGCTATAAAAAATTAAAGAGAATACTATTCCAGTTCGTATTTTCCGTTATTCTAACAGCTGCTTATGTCAAAAATTATAATCCTGCTTTTTTAATGGACCTCACGGAAACGCCAATTGCCGAAGCCCCACCTGTTACTACTAGTCATCCCAAACAATTGTATTTGTTGTTTTTTACCGAAATGTGGGAGCGGTTTTCTTTTTATGGCATGAAAGCCTTGTTGCTGGCGTACATGGTAACGCAACTTAAATTTTCCGAACCCAAGGGTTATGCTATATTAGGTTCGTACGCCGCTTTAGTATATACCATGCCGCTGTTTGGTGGCTTAATGGCCGACCGGTTTTTAGGTTACCGCAAAGCTATTTTATTCGGGGGTATTTTAATGGCGATTGGGCATATTGTTATGGCAGTGCCGCAAAGCTGGAGTTTCTTTTACGGCATGGCTTTTATTATTTGTGGTAATGGCTTTTTCAAACCCAATATTTCCAGCATAGTAGGTACTTTATACGCCGACAACGACCCTCGTAAAGACAGCGCTTTTTCCATTTTTTACATGGGCATTAACATTGGGGCAGCATTAGGCGGCTTGCTGTGCGGCTACGTAGGGCAACGTATAAACTGGCATTATGGCTTTGGCTTAGCCGGTATTTTCATGATTTTAGGATTAGTTGTATTTAACATTGGCCAGAAATCGTTGCAACACCGGGGCTTACCACCCGATCCTATCGCTCTCAAAAAACCAATTTTTGCTGGTTTATCTACCGAAGTATTCATTTACCTGGGTTCGTTGTTAGTAGTGCCCGCCGTAGTAGCCATTTTTAACCGGTACGGAGTAATGGATTATATCATGTTCGGTTTAGGAATTATATCGCTGGTTTACATATTATTTGTTGCCTTTCAGTTAAATGGAGCTGCCCGGAGTAAATTACTGGCAGCGTTAGTATTAATTGTATTTTCGACCTTATTCTGGGCTTTTTACGAACAAAATTCCGGTTCGCTTAATTTATTTGCCATGCGCAACGTAGATATGCACGTAGCCGGTTTAGACTTACCCGCCTTATCGGTTAATAATTTTTTACCACCCGCCTGGGTAATTATTCTCAGCTTCTTTTTTGCCTGGCTCTGGCCCGTGCTTAACCGGAAAAAACTGGAGCCTTCCACGCCCGTAAAGTTTGGGCTGTCTTTTATTTTTGTGGGTTTAGGTTTTTACGTATTTTATGCTGCCTGTCAGTTAGGCGCTGCTACCGGTTTAATTTCTCTAGCTGCTTTTGTACTCGGGTACTATCTTATTATCTGCGGCGAGTTATGCCTTTCTCCTATTGGCTTGAGTATGGTTACAAAACTAGCTCCTACCCGCATGGTGGCTTTAATGATGGGAATTTTCTTTTTCGCTTCGGCAATTGGGGAATTTCTGGCGGGTAAGATCGGGGCTTTAATGAGCGTGCCGGAGAACGTAGTAGATAATCCGGTACTATCGCTACCCTATTACGCCGCTATTTTAAGCAAAATTGGTTTTTGGTCGTTAGGTACGGGGGTGGTTTTAACGTGCCTGAGCCCACTTATTC